>JAAWAD010000086.1 GCA_022791995.1 Lawsonibacter sp. | reverse complement strand
GTCTGGGGCAGGGAGGCCTCCGGGATGATCTGGTCGATGAACTTGCCGATCATGGAGTGCTCGCTGGTGCCGATCAGGTACAAATCCTCCCCCTCGATCTTGTACATCATGGCCTCCATGTCGGTCTGGGACATGACCCCCTCCACCACGTTGCCGTGGATCATGAAGGGGGGGATGCAGAAGGTGAAGCCCTTGTCAATCATGAAGTCCCGGGCGTAGGCCAGCACCGCCTCGTGGAGACGGGCCACGTCCCCCATCAGGTAGTAGAAGCCGTTGCCGGCCACCCGGCCGGCGGCGTCCATGTCCACCCCGTCGAAGCGCTCCATAATTTCGGTGTGGTAGGGGATGTCAAAGGCGGGGACGGCGGGCTCTCCGAAGCGCTCCACCTCCACATTGGCCGAATCGTCAGGACCGATGGGTACGGAGGGGTCGATGATGTTGGGGATGACCAGCATAATCTTCCGAATCTCCTCCGCCAGGCGGGCCTCCTTCTCCTCCAGCTCGGCCAGCCGGTCGGCGTTGGCCTTCACCTGAGCCTTGGCAGCCTCCGCCTCCGCCAGCTTGGAGGGGTCCTTCTTGGCCTGTCCCATGAGCACGCCCACCTGCTTGGACAAACTGTTCCGGGCCGAGCGCAGCTCGTTGGCCTCGGTCATGGCGGCCCGGTTCTCCTCGTCCAGAGCCAGAACCTGGTCCACCAGGGGGAGCTTGGTCTCCTGGAACTTCTTGCGAATATTTTCTTTGACGGCCTCCGGGTTCTCCCGGATAAATTTGATGTCTAACATGGTCTTGTCTCCTTTTCTTTCTCCTCAAAAATGTTTCACGTGAAACAGGTTCAGCGCATTACGCGGTCGTAGATTTCCGCGTAGCGGTCCGCGGGGGAGAGGTAGTCCTCGCTGCCGGTGTTCTCCGTGGGAAGCCGGCCGGTAAGCTCGGCCGCCTCCATGGACTCGATCAGGGCGCGGCACTGCTTGAAGTTTCCCCGCACATAGGCGTCGTTTAGCTGCCAGAACCAGGTCATGGCCTGGACCTGGGCCTCCGCGATGTTGAGCTGAATCTGGAGCCCGCTGTTTTCCTGTCGGGTCTCCGCGTCCTTTTTTTCCAGCGCGTCAATCTGGGCTTGAAGGTGCCCCACATCCACCTTGAGCTCCTCATTCTCGTCCATCAGCCCCTGGAGGGTCTGGACGGCGGAATTATTCTGCTGGAGCTGGTCCTGGTTCACCTGCTGGAGGCGTTCATTCTGCCGCTTCTCCACCAGAAGGGTGAAGAGGAGCAGGACGAAGGCGGCGGCGAAGAGGATGGCGATATACTGGAAGACGGACCGGGGGCTGCGGGTGGGGCGCTTGGGCGGGGGAGAGGCGGGGCTTTCCGGGGGCTTCTGGGTCTCCTCAGACATGGGAGCCGCCCTCCCCTCGGTCCAGCCCCTGGAGGAGGGCAAGCAGGCCCTCCAGGTCCTGGCTGTCGTAGTACTCCAGCTCAATTCTGCCCTTTTTGCCCTTGTGGGCGATCTTCACCTTCCGGCCCAGGCGGCCGGACAGGTCCTTCTCCAGCTCCCCAAGGTAGAGGGACAGGTCCTCCCCGGCGCTCTTGGGCTTGTCCGGCTTGCCCTTGAGAAGGGCCTTCACCAGGGCCTCGGTCTGGCGCACCGACAGCTGCCCGTCAATGACCTTTTTGGCCGCCTCCCGCTGAAGGCCAGAGGAGGGTAGGGACAGGAGGGTCCGGGCGTGTCCGGCGGACAGGGCCCCCTCCTCCACCAGCTTCAGCAGGTCCTCGGGGAGGGCCAGCAGCCGCAGGGTGTTGGCCACGGCGGGGCGGGATTTTCCGATGCGTTGAGAGACCTGCTCCTGGGTCAGACCGTAGTCCTCCATCAGCACCTGATAGCCCCGGGCCTCCTCCGCCGGGTTCAGGTCCTCCCGCTGGAGGTTTTCAATCAGGCCCAGCTCCATCACCTTCCGGTCGTCCGCCTCGATGATGACGGCGGGGACCTCCGTCAAACCCGCCGCTTTGGCTGCCCGCCACCGCCGCTCTCCGGCGATGATCTGATAGTAGCCGGTAGACAGCCGCCGGACGGTCAGGGGCTGGATGATGCCGTGGGTGCGGATGGAGTCGGCCAGGTCCTCCAGGGCCTCCTGGTCGAAGCGCTTCCGGGGCTGATTCAGACCCGGCTCCACCTGGGAGATGGACAGGGAGATGGAGCCCTCGTTCTGGTCGGGCAGGTCCGGGTCCCCCAGAAGGGCGTTCAGACCCCGGCCCAGCCCCAATTCTGCTTTTCGTTTTGCCATATTACACCTCGATTGTTTGCCTTTCATTCGGGAGAGCGCTCCCGATGTTCCACGTGAAACATCAACTCCCGCTCTGGTGGATGGCGTCCATTTCCTTGGCCAGGGCGGCGTAGGCCTCGGTGCCCCGGGAATAGGGATCATAGGCGGACACCGGCTTGCCGTGGCTGGGCGCCTCGGACAGGCGGACATTCCGGGGGACCACCGTGGCGTACACCTGGCCGGGGAAGTGGCGCTTCACCTCCTCGGCTACCTGAAGGGACAGGTTGGTCCGGCTGTCGAACATGGTGAGGAGCACCCCCTCCAGAGAGAGCTCCGGGTTCAGCTTCCGCTTCACCAGACGGACGGTGGCCAGCAGATCGCTCAGGCCCTCCAGGGCGTAATATTCACACTGGACGGGAACCAGCAGAGAGCGGGCGGCGCACAGGGCGTTGACGGTGAGCAGCTCCAGGGAGGGGGGACAGTCGATGAGGATGTAGTCGTACTGGCTGTCCAGGGCGTCCAGGGCCTTTTTCAGCAGATGCTCCCGGCTGTCCATGTCGATCATCTCGATGCCCGCCCCGGCCAGGGCCTTGTTGGAGGGGAGCACGTCGCCGAATTTGGTGTGGACCACGGCCCGGGCCGGCTCAGCGCCCTGAATCAGCACGTCATAGACGCTGGGGGAGGCGGTGTTCTTATCCACCCCCATGCCGGAGGTGGCGTTGGCCTGGGGGTCGAAATCGCACAGCAGCACCCGCTTGCCCAGAGCGCACAGGGCGGCGGTGAGGTTGACGGCGGTGGTGGTTTTTCCCACCCCGCCCTTCTGGTTGACAACAGCGATGGTCATAGCCATTGGGGAGGCCTCCTTGCAACGGGTAGTAGCGCCCCAGAGGGGGCTTACAACCCCTCATTATAGCAACCGGCCGGAAGCTTTTCAACTGTTTTTCCCATTTTTCTATGTTTATAGCAGAAATTTAGGGCCGCCCTTTTTTGGGGCCCCGCAAAATCGAAGATTTTGTGGAGAGCCGGAGGAAGCGGAGCGGAAGGAGGAACCGGCAAAGCCGGTTCCGGCCAGAGCGCAGCTTTCGACGGCGACGGCGGCAGGTCCAGGGCGAAGCCCAACAAAGAAAAAATCCTCCAGACCCGGGGGCGTGGAGGATTTCAGGGAGGAATCGGAGGGGTCAGGAGCTGGCCCGGCGGGGGATTTGGATGGTGAGGAGGATAGCCTCGTCGGTGTCCTCCCGACTGCACTGGGCGTCCACGCCGGCGGAGCGCATCCGGTCCAGGCTGTGGGTGATGGTGTTCAGGAACAAGCGCACATCCTTGACAATCAGGGTAGGGCGGCCCCGCTTCCGCCGGGGCGGGGCGGAGAGCATGGACTCCACCAGGGCCTCGGTCTGGGCTACGGTGAGGCCCCGGTCCACCACCTGGCGGGCGGCCCGGGCCTGCTGGTCCGGGTCTGGGAGGCGGAGCAGGGCCCGGGCGTGGCGCTCGGAGCAGCCCCCCTCCCGGAGCAGGGTCAGAACCTCCTCGTCCAGCCGGAGCAGGCGCAGCTTGTTGGCCACGGCGGACTGGCTTTTGCCGATGCGCCGGGCCACGTCATCCTGGGAGAGATGGAAGGTGTCAATCAGCTTCCGCAGAGCCAGGGCCTCCTCCCAGAAGTCCAGGTCCTTCCGCTGGAGGTTCTCCACCAGGGCCAGTAGGGAGGAGGACTGCCCGTCGGTCTGCACCGCCAGACAGGGCACTCGCTCCAGCCCCGCCAGCCGGGCCGCCCGGAGCCGCCGCTCGCCCGCCACCAGCTCCCAGCCCAGCTCCCCCCGGCGCACCGTCAGAGGCTGGAGAATGCCCAGCGCCCGGATGGAGTCGGCCAGCTCCTCCAGCTCCCCCGGGGCGAAGAGCACCCGGGGCTGGTGGGGATTGGGCAGGATCTCCTCCACCGGCAGCAGCAGGACACGCCCCCCCTCATATTGCAGCTTTAAAGTCTCCGCTTGGGTGCGTTTGGAAAACAGTCCCATGCCGGCACCACCTTTCAACCTGTTGATATCCATATTCTACCAGAATACGCGGCGAGAGCGGTCGAAATTCCAGAGCAGAGAAAATTTATTTTCCGGGAAATCAGAACGGACCCCGCCTGCCTGCGGCAGGGGAGGTCCGTTTCGACTTAAAATACGCCAATTTGGTCCAGCGGCCAGAGGGCCAGGACCACCTTTCCCAGGATATAGCCGCAGTCGATGCAGCCCAGAAGGTCGTGGCGGCTGTCAGTGGAGGCGTTCCGGTTGTCCCCCATGACGAAGATGGAGCCCTCGGGCACGTCCCAGTGGGTGTTCTGCATGAACAGGTCCGTGTTCAGGGACATGGCCTCCTTGATATAGGGCTCGTCCAGAGGCTGGCCGTCCACATAGACCGTACTGGTCACATAGTCGATGTCCACCGACTGGCCCCCTGTGGCGATGACCCGCTTGACAATGGCCTCGCCCCCCTCGCCGCCCAAAAACTCGGCGGTGGTCTTGTTCAACACCACGATATCCCCCTGCTCTGGCTGATAGCCCAGGGACCAGAGCAGCAGCATCTCCCCGTCCTGAAGGGTGTAGTCCATGGAGGCCCCGTTCACCCGAGTCAGCCGGGCCACGCAGTTGAACACCAGCACCACCGTCAGCAGGAAGCCCAGCACCATTTGCAGCCACTCGTACAGCCCGGCCCCCGACCGCTTGGGAGGGGCGGTCTGCTTTTTTTCCTCCGGGGCGGGGGAGTCCCCCGCCTGTCTCTCTTCAAAATCCTCGGCCAAAACGCGGCCTCCTTTCCTGATTTAAAATGCCCCGCTGTCCGCTTTGCATACGCGCCCGTGGCCTGTTTCCCTAAAGCTCCAAGAACGCCACATCCGGGGCGCCTTGCAGAAGCTCCGCCTCCCGTCTCTGGCAGGTAAACAGAAGGATCTGCTGTTCCCGGGCCAGCTCCCGGAGCAGCTCCAGGGCCAGGGCCAGGCGCTGGTCGTCAAAGGTGGCCAGCGCGTCGTCCAGAAGGATGGGGGGCTTATCGGGCAGGCACAGCCGGCAGATTGCCAGACGCACAGCCAGATACAGCTGGTCCGCCGTTCCCCGGGACAGGGTGAGCACGCTGCGGGGCAGCACGTCCTCCGGGCGGAGGGCGGCTCCCTCCAGCTGGCGGTTCAGGGTGAGTCCGGCGTACCGGGTCCCGGTCAGGCGGGCCAGATAGTCCCCGGCCAGCTGGTTCAGGGCGGGGGAGAACCGCTCCTGAAGGCGGGCGTTGGCCTCCTCCAGGGCCTCCAGGGCGGCGGAGATGGCGGCATACTCCTCCTGGCGGCGGGCAAGCTGACCCTCCAGCTCCTCCCGGCGGGCGGCCAGGGCGGCGGGGTCCCCCAGGGCGGTCTGCCGGCCCAGGGCCTGATTCAGGGCGTCCTTGAGCTGGTTGAGCCGCTCCTCCGCCTGGGAGAGGGCCTGGTCGGTCTGGGCCGGGGAGCGCTCCGGGGGGCGGAGGGCCTCCAGGGTGTCAAGGGCCTGTCCCCCCTGGGCGGCCAGGTCGTCCCGGCGGCGGCGGCGCTCCTCCGCCACGGTACGGGCCTGGGCCAGCTCATGGTCCAGATTGAGGGAGCGGGAGATGGCCGCAGAGCAGCCGAACATGTCCTTCACGGTGGGGGCGAAGCGGTGGACAAAGTCCAGCAGGCCGGTGCGGGCGGCCTCCCGCTTCTCCCGGCGCTGGTCCAGGGCGGTCTCCAGGTCCTGGACCCGGCGCTGGGCCTCCTGGGCGGACTGGCACCGGGCCAGAAAGCCCTGGGCCAGGGCGGTCAGGGCCTCCGGGCTGTCCACGCCGTAGGGCTCCAGGACGGCGGCGATGCGCTTCCGGGCTTTCTTGATGCGGCCTTTGTTCAGCAGGGTATGGACAACAAAGTAGACAGGGCCACACAACAGGAGTGCAAGGCACAACCGGAGGTTGTGGGTGGAATACCAGCCCAGAGCAATCAGGAGCAGGTCCAGAATGGAGAAGGCGATGGTAAGGCCCCAGGAGGCCTTCTCCCATTTTGTTATCTTGTCCAGATCGGCCTGGGCGGCGGCGGCTTCCTGGGCGGCCTTCTGCACCGCCTCCTCCCCGGACAGATTCGGAAAGTGCTCGTCCCGGGCGGCGGCCTGGGCGGTCCCGGCCTCCTCCCGGGCGGATTTCAGCTGGGCCTCGTGGGTCCTGATTTCCTCCTCCAGGACCTTGATGTATTGCAGCTGTCCCTGGGCGGCCTTCAGCTCCTCCTTGGGGGGCAGAACGCCAAAGCGGGCGGTCTCCGCCTCCAGATCGTCCAGCTGCTTTTGGGCCTCCTGCCAGGCGGCGTCCGCCTGGACAAAGCGGCCGTTCAGCGCCCGCTGGGCCAGACGGCGGTGGACGGCCTGCTCAGCGGCCAGGGCGTCCCGCTCCGCCTCCAGGGCGGCGCGGGCCTCCTCCAGGCGGGCGGTCTCGTCCGAGGCGGCGCGCAGATTTGCCAGGGCCTCGTCCACCTGGGCCAGCTCCCCCTCCAGCTTGGGGATGAGACCCACGCTCCGGTTCACCCGTCGGCGGTTCAGCCACTCCCGCAGGCGGCCCTCCGCCTGGGAGAAGGAGGTCCCCTCCTCCCCGGTGGAGACCAGGGCGGCGATGCGCCGCTCCAGCTCCGGGGCGGAGGTGACGGTCAGGCTGCCCCCGGACAGGAAGGCGGAGCGCTCGAACAGCTCCCGGCCCGCGCCGGTGAGGATTTCGCCGCAGCTGTCGGCGGCCAGACCGGGGACCGGGTCCCCGGTGCCTGTGCGCAGGGCGGAGAAGCTGCCAAAAGGGACGCTCCCCCGGGGGCCCCGGCGGATGGTGAAGCCCTGGTCCTGCCACTCCAGAACAAGCTCCCCCTCCATGGGGGCGCCGGACCAGGGGGCGTAGCGGTTCTTGTCGGCCAGGGCGCCCTTCCGGTTCTTCTCCCGGGTGTCCAGACCGTAGAGCATGATGCGCCAGAAGGCGGCCCAGGTGGACTTCCCCCCCTCGTTGGGGGCGTGGATGATGTTCAGACCGGGGCCCAGCTCCAGCCGGGCGTGGTCCAGCCGGCCAAAGGTGGCGGTCATGGCTTTGATTTTCATAGGGCGGCGTCCTCCCCGTTTTCCAGGGCGGCCAGGCCGAACCGGGCCGCCAGCTGGGCAGTCTGGCTTTGGGGCTCCTGCTGGCACCGGTCCCACATCACCTGGAGGAACAGGCCGGTGAGGGTGTCCTCCCCCCGGCGCTTCCACAAATCCTGGGGCAGGCGGGTGTGGTCCCGGAGGGTCAGGCCGTAAAAATGGCCGCTGAGCTCCCGTTCCAGGGCGGGCAGGTCGGGGGCCGGCCCCTCCCCGGTGAGGAGCAGGCGGCAGATGTCCCCCGACACGTCCGGGGGCAGGGCGGCCAGAATGGTCTCCAGGGGGTCCTTTGCCCCCGTCATGTCCACCGTCAGCTCCCGGTACCGGCGGCGGCCCAGGGGGACGAACCGGGCCTGGGCCCGGCCCGGCTCAAGCTCCAGGCAGAGCACCCCCTTGTCCCCCTGCTCGTCAAAGCCCCGGCCCGCGGGACAGCCGGGGTAGGCCCAGAAGGTGTCCCCCTCCCGCTGAAGGCCGCTGCACTGGTGGATGTGGCCCAGGGCCAGATAGTCCAGACCGCTGCCGGCGATATCCTCCCGGGTGAGGGGGCCGTAGTCCCCCGTTCCCTCCACGTCCCCGTGGAGGACGGCCAGCTTCAGCCGTCCCGGCTCCCTCTCCGCCCGGAAGCCGGCCATGGGACTGGCCTCCAGATGGGGGGAATGGAAGGCCCAGCCGTAGATGGTGCAGTTCAGCCCGAGCAGGTCCACCCCCTCCTCCTGTCCCGGCCCGGCGGTGAAGATGTGGACGTTGTCCGGCCAGTCCAGGGTGGCGTAGACCGAGCGGGGGGAGTAAAAATCGTGGTTCCCCGGGGCCAGAAAAACCGGGCAGGGGATGCGCCCCAGGCTGTGGGCCAGGGCCTGGGCGGTCTCCCGATAGACCAGCTCAGAGTCCAGCAGGTCCCCCGCCAGCAGCACCAGATCGGCGTTTCGGTCCCGAGCCAGCCGGGCCAGGTCCTCCAGCAGCTCCCGCTGCTCCCCCCGGCGCTGGGCCGCCCGCTCCGGCGTCAGACCGGAAAAGGGGCTGTCCAGATGAAAATCCGCCCCGTGAATGATGTTCAGCATAGTGGAATCCCTCTACTCCATGATATCCGCCCGGCGGACGGACACACACTGTTTTTTCTCGGTGTCGATGGTAAAGAGGCAGGCGTTGAGCTTGCAGAAGCCGGGGGCCTCCTCATACCGGCGGGGCAGCCCCCCCAGAAAGAGGTTGATGGAGTTTTCCGGCTTGATGCCCAGCACGGAGCGCACCGGGCCGGTCATGCCCAGGTCGGTGACGAAGCCGGTGCCCTGGGGAAGAATCTGACAGTCGGCGGTGGGCACATGGGTGTGGGTGCCCCACACGGCCTGGGCCCGGCCGTCCAGGAACCAGGCCATAGCCCCCTTCTCGCTGGTAGCCTCGGCGTGGAAGTCCACCAGAGCCAGATCGAACCCGCTGCCCTGGAGCAGAGCCCGGGCGGCCTTGAAGGGGCTGTCCAGGTTGGGGTTGAGCTCCACCCGGCCCATCAGGTTGAGGACGGCCAGGCGCAGGCCCTGGCAGGGGTAGATCCCCATCCCCCGGCCGGGCACCCGCCCGGCGTAGTTGGCGGGGCGGAGAATCCGGGGCTCCTTGTCCAGGAAATCCCCGATCTGGATGCGGTTCCAGGTGTGGTTGCCCAGGGTGATGACGTCCGCCCCGGCGGCCAGAATCCGGCGGGCCTGGGCGGGGGTGATGCCCACCCCGGAGGCGTTCTCTCCGTTGACCACGGCAAAGTGGGCCCCAGTCTCCTCCCGCAGGCCGGGCAGACGGCGCTCCAGGATGTCCTGGCCGCCCTCTCCCACCACATCGCCCACGGCCAAAATGTGCAGCAGCATTGCGTTCCCCTCCCGGACCTCTCGGCGTTTTGGCCCTATTATAATGTATTTCAGAAAAAATGGCAACAGAAAAGTGGCGCCTCCCGCCGCCCGGCGGGGGAACGGGTGAAAAAACCTTGACGGAAGCCCCTCCCAGGGGGTAAAATGGCGGAGAGATTCGATTTTAAGGGAGGGGACCGCCTTGGCGCAGACAGGCTTTGACAACCAGCAGTATCTACAGACCCAGTCCCGGCACATCCAGGAGCGAATTGCCCAGTTCGGGGGCAAGCTGTATCTGGAGTTCGGCGGCAAGCTCTTTGACGACCACCACGCCTCCCGGGTGCTGCCCGGCTTCGAGCCGGACAGCAAGATACGGATGCTGGAGCAGCTGCGGGACAAGGCGGAGATTATCCTTGCCATCAACGCCGGGGACATCGAAAAGAACAAGGTCCGGGGGGACCTGGGCATCACCTATGACAGCGACGTGCTCCGCCTCATCGACGTGTTCCGCTCCCGGGGGCTGTATGTGGGCAGCGTGGTGGTCACCCGGTACGCCGGACAGCCCGCCGCCGACGCCTTCCAGGCCCGGCTGGAGGGGCTGGGGGTCCGGGTGTACCGGCACTACCCCATCCCCGGCTATCCCCACAACATCACCGCCATCGTCAGCGACGAGGGCTTCGGCAAAAACGACTACATTGAAACCCGCTGCCCCCTGGTGGTGGTCACCGCCCCCGGCCCGGGAAGCGGAAAAATGGCCACCTGCCTGTCCCAGCTGTACCACGAGCACCGGCGGGGGGTGACGGCGGGCTACGCCAAGTTCGAGACCTTCCCCATCTGGAACCTGCCCCTGAAGCACCCGGTAAATCTGGCCTATGAGGCGGCCACCGCCGACCTGGACGACGTGAACATGATCGACCCCTTCCACCTTCAGGCCTATGGACAGACCGCCGTGAACTACAACCGGGATGTGGAGGTCTTCCCCGTGCTGGGGGCCATCTTCGAGAAAATCACCGGCGCCAGCCCCTACCGCTCCCCCACCGACATGGGGGTGAACATGGCCGGGAACTGCATCACCGACGACGGACTGTGCCGGCAGGCCGCCCTTCAGGAGATTATCCGGCGGTATTACGACGCCAAGTGCGAGCGCCGCCAGGGCAAGGGGTCTGAGGCGGCGGTGTACAAGCTGGAACTGCTGATGCAGCAGGCGGGCATCACCTCTGCCGCCCGTCCCGTGGTGGAGGCGGCCAACCACCTGGCGGAGGAGACCGGCGAGCCCGCCATGGCCATCCAGCTGCCCGACGGCGGGCTGATTACCGGCAAAACCTCAGAGCTGATGGGGTGCTCCGCCGCCGCCCTGCTCAACGCCCTGAAGGCCCTGTCCGGCGCGGGAGGACACGGGGTCCACCTGATTGCCCAGTCGGCCATCGAGCCCATTCAGACCGTGAAGGTCCGCTACCTGGGCTCCAGCAACCCCCGGCTGCACAGCGACGAGGTGCTGACTGCCCTGGCCGCCTCCGCCAACCTGGACCCCCGGGCCGCCCGGGCCCTGGAGTCCCTGGCCGCCCTCAAAGGCTGTCAGGCCCACTGCTCCGTCATCCTCTCCCCCGCCGACAGCCTGACCTATAAGAAGCTGGGCCTTCAGCTCACCTGCGAACCCCGGTACCAGACCAATCAGCTGTTCCATGGATAGGGCGAAATCCCGCCCCGCCCGTGCGTGTCCCACTCCGCGCCCTGGATGCGGAGCGGGACGCATGGGGAAAGGACAGCAGTCTCCCCGTCCCGGGAGGGAGGGGAGACTGCAATATTATGCCAAAAATGTCAGAAAAATACCGAATTCTGGGCAGAGCGACAGGAAAAAACCAATTTCTTGTAAAAAATACCAAAAAAGATGATGTCTTCCAGATGTTGACAGCATTCCCCAATGGGTGTATAATAAAAGAGCAGATGGAAGCACCATCTGCTCGAGCCGGGCGCAGGTCTGGTTTGAGAGCAAAATGCCGCGGGCGGGACCGGATGTTGCAGCATCCGGCCCCTGCGTCGGGTGTGACAGCCACCCTCAGCAACCGGAGTAAACGGAGCCCATGGTCCCCCCAAGTATAGCACAAAATTCCCGCTGCTACAAGGGGGGACGACTGGGTTTTGGAAACTCCAGGCAAATGAGACCATGGATGTGCCGCGCTGAGGACCGCTCTGTCCCGGCGCGGCAGTTTGCGCTTTGACACAGCCCCTCCGCCGGAAGAAGGGCGGACAGGGGCAGCGGTGCGAATGGAGGTGCGAGATGACAGAGCAAATCAAAAGGGCGCTGCTGGAGCGGGGCATTACCAGAACTATGGCGGGGTACGACCCCCTGCTGTCCATGGTGGAGCGGTATGTGGACGCGCCATACCTGTACAAGCAGTCGATTAAAGAGGTCGCCAAGGAGATGAATATCTCTGAGCACGCCCTGCGGCAGAGAATCCGCAACATCAGTCTGCGCTATGAGCGCATGGACCCGGAGGGATACCGCTCCGTCATGGAGGACGGGCCCTATCGGATGCGTCTGCTGGTCCGGGCCCTGGCCAAGGACACCGAGCGGATGCTCCAGTCGGAGCAGGGCTGAGGCTTACCGGGCCGCCCCCGCCCGCTCTGCCCGCGCCGCCGGCGGGACGGCCGTCCCCCGGGGGGCGGCGGACAGGGCTTTTGCCCCCTCGCAGATGGGTATGGGAGCGGCGGCCAGAGCCAAAACGGCCAGCCACTGGGCGCCGTCCATGGGGACGGTGGAGAACACCCCCTGGAGGGGGGGCAGCAGCAGAACGGCCAGCTGAAGGGCCAGCCCGGCCAGGAAGGCCTTGTTCATCGCCCCGTTGGAGAAAAGGCCCAGGGCGAATACAGAGCGGTCCTCGCTGCGCACGTTGAAGGCGTGGAACAGCTGGCTCAGGGTAAGGGTGGCAAAGGCCATGGTGTTGGCCGCCGCCCCCTCCTGCCCCGGGGCCCCCAACCAGAGCAGACCCAGAAAATAGGCCGCCAGCGTCAGTCCCCCCACCATCAGGCCCTGCCAGGCCAGACGAATGGAAAAGTCCCTGTCGAACAGCCCCGCGGAGGAATCCCGGGGCTGTTTTTCCATGGCCCCCTCCTCCACCGGCTCCACCCCCAGGGCCAGGGCGGGGAGAGAGTCGGTGACCAGATTGAGCCACAGCAGCTGCACCGGAACCAGGGGGGTCTGCCCCAGGTCCAGAAGGGTGGCGGCGAATAGGGTGACAATCTCTCCAATGTTGCAGGAGAGCAGGTAGTGGATGGCCTTGCGGATGTTGGCGTAGATCCCCCGGCCCTCCTCAATGGCGGCCACGATGGTGGAGAAGTTGTCGTCGGTGAGAATCATGTCCGCCGCCCCCTTGGCCACGTCGGTGCCCGAGCGGCCCATGGCGCAGCCAATGTCCGCCGCCCGCAGGGCGGGGGCGTCGTTCACCCCGTCCCCCGTCATGGCGGCCACGCAGCCCCGCTTCTGCCAGGCCCGGACAATGCGCATCTTGTGCTCGGGAGAGACCCTGGCGAAGACAGAGAACTTGTCAATATCCTCCTCCAGGGTCTCCTGGGGCATAAAGTCCAGCTCCGCCCCCGTCACCGCCAGGTCCCCGGGGCGGAGAATGTCCAGGGCCCGGGC
Source organism: Lawsonibacter sp. (assembly GCA_022791995.1). Classification (GTDB taxonomy): domain Bacteria; phylum Bacillota; class Clostridia; order Oscillospirales; family Oscillospiraceae; genus Lawsonibacter. Next base: position 20,262 of record JAAWAD010000086.1, on the reverse strand, counting down.
CACGGCGGCGGCGGTGGAGCGGTGGTCCCCGGTAATCATCACCGGCCGGACCCCCGCCAGGTGGCACTTATGTACCGCGGAGCGGACCTCTGGCCGGGGCGGGTCCATCAGACCGAACAGCCCCAGAAAGGTGAGGCCCCGCTCCACCTGCTCCGGCTCCAGCCGGGGGGGCAGGGCGGACAGGTCCCGCCGGGCCACGGCGATAACCCGCAGGGCGTCCTGGGCCATGGCCTCGTTGGCCTGGAGAATGCGCCGGCGCTGCCCCGGGGTGAGGGGGCCCTCCGGGCCGTGGGTACACCGCTCCAGCAGCACGTCGGGGGCCCCCTTGGCGTACACCACCCAGCCGCCCCCCTCCCGGGGATGGAGGGTGGACATGCACTTCCGGTCCGAGTCGAAGGGGATGTCGCCGGCGCGAGGGCAGTTCAGCTGCCCCTGGTCCACCCCGCCCTGGGCGGCGTAGACCACTAGGGCGGCCTCGGTGGGGTCGCCAGAGGCGGTGGGAGCTCCCGCCTTCCACACCAGACAGGCGTCAGAGCACAGACAGCCCGCCGTCAGGGCCTCCCGCCGCCGGCCCCCCGGGGGCAGCCACAGGGTCTGTACCGTCATCCGGTTCTGGGTCAGGGTGCCCGTCTTGTCCGAGCAGATGACGCTGGCGCAGCCCAGGGTCTCCACCGCGGGGAGCTTCTTCACAATGGCCCCCCGGTCGGCCATCCGCTGCACCCCCAGGGCCAGCACGATGGTGACAATGGCGGGCAGGCCCTCGGGAATGGCGGCCACTGCCAGCGAGACAGCAATCAGGAACATCTCCAGCAGACCCTTCCCCCGCAGAAGGCCCACCCCGAACATGACGGCGCACACCGCCAGACACAGAAAGGACAGCGAGCGGGAAATTTCAGCCATCCGCCGCTGGAGAGGGGTCTCCCCCTCCGGGTCCTCCAGCAGCAGGCCGGCAATCCGGCCCATCTGGGTGTCCATCCCGGTGGCCGTCACCAGGGCGGTCCCCCGCCCCGCCGTCACCAGAGAGCCGGAGAGCACCATGTTGCTCCAGTCCCCCAGGGGGGCGTCCGCCGGAAGGGCGTCCCGGCACCCCTTCTCCACCGGCAGGGACTCCCCCGTCATGGCCGACTCGTCGGTCTGGAGCCGGCTGCACTCCAAAAGCCGGGCGTCCGCCGGCACCTGGTCCCCCGCCTCCACCAGAATCACGTCCCCGGGGACCAGGGCGGCGGCGGCAAGCTTCACCCGCTGGCCGTCCCGCAGGACCTGGGCCATGGGGGAGGACATCCGCCGCAGCTCCTCCAGGGCCTGCTGGGCGTGGTCCTCCTGGGTGATGGACAGCACGCTGTTCACCACCACAATCACCAGAATGATAGCCCCGTCCAGCCAGTCCTCTCCCCCGCTGGCCGCCAGCGACAGCCCCGCCGCCGCCAGCAGCACCAGAATCATGGGGTCCTTCAGCTGCCCCAGCACCCGCAGAAGCAGCGAGGGCCGGGGCGGCGCCTCCAGCTGATTGGGCCCGTACCGCTCCAGCCGCGCCGCCGCCTCCCGGCTGGACAGCCCCCCCGCCCGGCTGTCCAGCTCCTTCATGATCTGGGATACCGGCCTGCTGTGCCAGTCGCCCATCTGGCATCACCCTCCTTATGTAAAAAGCTTGTCCCAGTATAGCCCAGGCTGGGCCGCGGATGGTAGGGATTTTTGTCGAAGAAAAAAAAGAACCCCCCGAGGGGGGTCCGCAATGGCGGGGGTTCAGCCGATGGTTTTTTCCTCGGGCGGGGTTTGCTGCGTGCCCCAGAAGGCCACCAGCTGGCGGGCGGTGCGCAGGACGTCCTCCTCCGGCTTCAGACGCAGGGAGAGGCAGGGCTTCTCCCCCGCGGAGAAGAGGAGGCGGCCCTGGTATCCCGGAGCGGTACACAGACGGGAGATGGTCTCTAGGTCGAACTGGCCCAGGGAGAGGAGGAGCAGGTGATTCTGCCGGGAAATCTCGGTGATGTCCAGCCGGGCGGCCTGGGCCCGGAGAAGGGCTACGGAGATCAGGTTGTTCACCGGCCGGAGGGGCTCGCCATAGCGGTCGATCAGCTCGTCAATCAGGTCCTCGCTGTCGGCCTGGGTGCGGACGGCGGCGATGCGCCGGTACAGATCCATCCGCTGCTCCGGGGAGGGGACGTACCGGTCGGGGATGGAGGCGGGCACCGGCAGATTGACCAGGCATTCTGTGTGCTTGGGCAGGGGCAGGCCCTGCTGGGTGAGCACTGCCTCCTCCAGCAGCTTCAGGTACATGTCGTACCCCACCGACAGGAGGAAGCCGCTCTGCTCCGGGCCCAGGACGTTCCCCGCCCCCCGGATCTCCAGGTCCCGCATGGCGATTTTGAAGCCGGAGCCGAACTCAGCAAACTGGCGGATGGCCTCCAGCCGCTTGGTGGCCACCTCGGTGAGAACCTTCCCCCGCCGGTAGGTGAGGTAGGCGTAGGCCCGCCGGGACGACCGGCCCACCCGGCCCCGGATCTGGTGGAGCTGGGACAGGCCCAGGTGGTCGGCGTCCTCAATGATAAGGGTGTTCACGTTGGGCAGGTCGATGCCCGTCTCGATGATGGTGGTACACACCAGCACCTGGATTTCCCCGTCGGTCATCCGGCTCATGACCTCGTCAATGGCGTCCTGGGTCATCCGGCCGTGGACCACGCCTAGGACGGTCTCGGGCCCCAGCAGCTCCTGGATGCGCCCGGCGGTGCGGTGGATGGTCTCCAGCCGGTTGTGGAGGTAGAAGACCTGGCCCCCCCGCTCCAGCTCCCGGCGCATGGCGTCGGCCAGGACCCCCCAGGTGTGCTCCAGGACGTAGGTCTGCACGGGCTGGCGGTCGGCGGGGGGCTCCTCCAGGGTGGACATGTCCCGGATGCCCGACAGGGCCATGTTCAGGGTGCGGGGGATGGGTGTGGCCGACAGGGTGAGCACGTCCACCTGGGGGAAGCGCTCCTTCAGCTTCTCCTTGTGCTGCACGCCGAAGCGCTGCTCCTCGTCCACCACCAGCAACCCCAGGTCTTTGAAGACCACATCCTTGTTGAACAGGCGGTGGGTGCCGATGAGGATGTCCACCTTCCCCTCGGCCACCCGGCGGAGGGTCTGCTTCATCTGGGCGGGGGTGCGGAACCGGGAAACTACGTCCACCGACACGGGGTAGTTCTGGAAGCGGCGCAGGGCGGTGAGATAGTGCTGCCGGGCCAGCACGGTGGTGGGGGCCAGGATAGCCGCCTGCTTGCCGTCCAGCACGCATTTCATTACGGCCCGCAGGGCCACCTCCGTCTTGCCATAGCCCACGTCGCCGCACAGCAGCCGGTCCATGGGGACCGGGCGCTCCATGTCCCGTTTGATCTCTCCGATGCACCGCAGCTGGTCGTCGGTCTCGGTGTACTCGAACTGCTCCTCGAACTCCCGCTGCCAGGGGGAGTCGGGGGCGAAGGCGTGCCCCGGCTGGCGCTGGCGCTGGGCATAGAGCTGAATCAGCCCCTGGGCCAGATCCTGCACCGCCTTCTTGGCCTTCGTCTTGGCCTTCTCCCACTCCACGCCCCCCAGGCGGTTGAGCTTTTTCGTCTCGGCGGCGTCCGCCCCGGAGCCGATATACTTGGAGATCAGGTCCAGCTGGGTGGCGGGGACGTACAGGGTGTCGCTGCCGGCGTAGGCCAGCTGGACGTAGTCCTTTTCGATGCCGTCCACCGGCATTTTCACCATGCCCACATAGCGGCCCACCCCGTGGTGCTCGTGGACCACCAGGTCCCCGGGGGACAGGTCGGCGTAGGACTTCAGCCGCTGCCGGCTGGAGGCGTCCTTCGGGGTGTGGCGGCGGCGGGAGGCGTGCTTCTCCCCCTCGGTGAGGACGGCCAGCTGGATGCCGGGGTACTCCAGCCCGCCGGACAGCCCCCCCAGTGTAACCAGCACCTGTCCCGGTCGGGGCAGGGCCTTGGGCTGAAAGTCCACCGCCGACTTCACCCCCTGCTCCCGCAGCAGATTTTGCAGCTCCAGGGCCCGCTGCTCCCCGGAGACCAGCACCAGACAGGCAAAGCCCGCCCCCTGGTAGTGAAGCAGATCCTGGGCGGCCGCCTCGGGGGCGGCGCCGAAGGGGGGCAGCTGTTTGGCGGTGAGGGACAGCAGGGTCTTCGGCGGGGTGGGGACACTGGCAGTGGTGAAGGAGTCCAGATAGAGTACCGGCCAGTGCTCCAGCCGGGCACACAGCTGGGGAAAGGTCCGGGCCAGAATGGCGCAGGAGCCGTCCAGCTCCCCCCGCTCCAGCAGGGCCTTGGCGTCCTCCTCCAGCTGCCACTGGTAGGTCTTGGCCCGGTCAGAGACCCGGGGGCACTCCGAGAAGATGACGCAGGCGTTCTCCGGCAGGAAGTCCGCCGCCGTAGACAGCTCCGGGTAGATAAGGGCCAGATACCGGTCCAGGGCGGGGAAGCTCCCCCCCTCCTCCAGGGCCTCCCGGTCCTGCTCCAAGGTGGCGGCCAGCTCCCGCTGGCCCTCCCGGGTCGCCCGGGCGGCCAGCCGCTTCAGTTTGGCGCACAGGCCGGACAGTCCATCCGGGGCCAGATGGGGCAGCACCTCGGCGGCAGGCAGCAGCAGGGCGGCGTCCACGTTCTCCGTCCGCCGCTGGGTGGCCGGGTCGAACCGGCCCATGGCGTCCAGCTCGTCCCCGAAGAACTCCGCCCGGACGGGGGCCTCCATCCCCGGGGCATATACGTCCAGGATGCCCCCCCGCAGGGCGAACTGCCCCACCCCCTCCACCTGGACACAGCGGGTGTACCCGGCGGCGGTGAGGCGTGCGGCCAAATCCTCCAGCGCCCAGCTCTGCCCCGGGCGCAGCTCCAGACAGCTGCGCTCCAGCGCCTCCGGGGGCAGGGTGCGCTGAAGCAGACCCTCTACCGTGGCCACCAGCAGGGGCAGCTCCCCCCGGACCAGGGCGCGCAGCAGCGCCAGCCGCCGGTGCTCCCACTGGCGGGAGACCGTGGCCGCCCGGTGGAAGGTGAAGCTCCGGGAGGCCAGCACCGGCACTGTCTGCCCGGAGAAGGCGGACAGATCCCGGGCCAGCCGCTCCCCCTCTCCCTCGTCGGCGCACACCAGCACCACCGGCCGGCCCGTGGCCTGCCCCACCCCGGCGGCCAGATGGGCGCGATGGACTGCCGCCGCCCCGGACAGCGCCGCCGGCGTGCGCCCCTGGGACAGGGCGGACAGAAGGTCCCGGAACTCCGGTAGCTGGTGCAGAGCGTCGGTGAGCAGCCGCATAGAGATACCTCCTTACAGAAAATAGAAATTACCGGGCGCAGATTTGCCCCCGGTTCTGTGTGTTGTGCGCAGAGGCGGCCTGTGGCCGCCCCTGCATCTTCGGTTCAGCCGTTAAAGCGGCTCATGCCCTGGTCCACTCCGTGGGCCAGGATGCACTCGATGGCGTCGGCGGCGCGCTTCACGGCGGCGTCGATGGTCTTCCTGTCCTCCCCCTGGAAGCGGCTGAGGACCCAGTCGGCCAAATCGTAATCGGGGTGGGGCTTCTTCCCCACCCCCACCCGCAGGCGGGGGAACTGGTCGGTGCCCAAGTGCTGGATGATGCTTTTCAGGCCGTTGTGTCCCCCGGCGGAGCCCTTTGCACGGATGCGCAGCCGGCCCAGGGCCAGGGCGGTGTCGTCCGATACCACCAGCACCCGCTCCGGCGGGATTTTGTAGAAGGCGGCGGCCTCTCCCACCGCCTCCCCGGACAGGTTCATATAGGTGACGGGCTTCATCACCAGCACCCGCTCTCCGGCGACGGACAGCAGGTTGGTCAGGGCCTTGAACTTCAGCCGCTGGATGGGGGCATGACAACGCTCCGCCACCTCGTCGGCCACCAGAAAGCCCACGTTGTGACGGGTGTTTTCGTATTTTTCCCCGGGGTTGCCCAGGCAGACCAGCAGCCAGGAGGCCCCCCCGGAGGCCTTGGAAAAGAGCATGGAACATTCCTCGCTTCGCAGGGGCCGCCTCGGGAGGCGGCCCTTATCGGGTCAATCAAAAGTTTCGGGCCGCCCTATTTGGGGCCTCCGGCACGTTACAGAAACAGAGGAGAAACAGAGGTCTCCAGGTACACATGGCTGATGGCCTCAGCGAACATGTGGGCCACAGAGATGTACTTCAGCTTGTCGCACTTCACCCCGGGCTTGGGCGGCACGGTGTTCAAGAAGACCAGCTCGTCCAGCACGCTCTCGTTGATGCGGCGGATGGCGGGGCCGGAGAGCACGCCGTGGGTGGCGCAGGCGGACACGTCCCGTGCGCCGCCGATCTCCACCAGGGCCCGGGCGGCGTGGCACAGGGAGCCGCCGGTGTCCACCATGTCGTCCAGAAGGATGACATGCTTATCCCGCACGTCGCCGATGATGTTCATAACCTCAGAGGAGTTGGCCTTCTGCCGCCGCTTGTCCACGATGGCCAGGGGCATGTTCAGCTTCTGGGCGAAGACCCGGGCCCGGGCCACCGAGCCCACGTCGGGAGAGACCACCATGGTGTCGTCGTGGACGCTGGCGTATTTGTTTGTAAAGTACTCCACAAAGATGGGAGAGCCCAGCAGATTGTCCAGAGGGATGTCGAAAAAGCCCTGGATCTGGTTGGCGTGCAAATCCATGGTCAGTACCCGGTCGGCGCCGGCCTCGGTGAGCAGGTTGGCCACCAGCTTGGCGGAGATGGGGTCCCGGGGCTTGGTCTTGCGGTCCTGGCGGGCATAGCCAAAGTAGGGAATCACGGCGGTGATCCGCCCGGCGGAGGCCCGCTTCAGGGCGTCGATCATAATCAAAAGCTCCATCAGCGCGTCGTTCACGCTGCCGGCCCGGCCCTCCTTCTCGAAGGAGCAGGTGGACTGGACCACGAAGACGTCGGAGCCCCGGGCGCTTTCATAAATGGAGACATAGTTTTCTCCATCGGAGAAGGCGCCCACCTCGGAATTGCCCAGGGGCACCCCTAGCTCCCGGCAGATGTCCCGGGCCAGCTGGGGGTTGGAATTGCCAGTAAAGACCTTGATGTCCTTCCCGCGTGCGATCATACAGCATCCTCCCAATCAAGGGGCGGCAGAGGCCGCCCGATCTGTTTCTTCTGTGTGTTGATTTACTGCTTCCCTTTCCTCTTGCGATTTTCTGCGGCCCAGTTCTCCTTGACCTGCTGCCGGGAGCGGCCGATGGCCATGGCGTTGACCGGGACGTCCTCGGTTACGGTGGTACCGGCGGCGATGTAGGCCCCGTCCCCCACGGTCACGGGGGGTACAAAGTTGGTGTTGCAGCCCACGAAGACCCGGCTTCCGATGGTGGTGCGGAACTTTTGAAAGCCGTCGTAGTTGCAGGTGACGGTGCCGCAGCCGAAGTTGCAGTGGTCGCCCACGTCGCTGTCCCCCACATAGGTCAGGTGGGCCATCTTGGTGCCCGCCCCCAGGGTGCAGTTCTTCAGCTGGACAAAGGCCCCGATTTTCGAGCCCTCTCCCACCACGCAGTGGGGCCGGATGTGGGCGTAGGGGCCGATCTGACAGCCCCGCTCAATCCGGCTGCACTCGCATTGGGAGGCGTTGATGGTGCAGCCCTCCTCCACCAGACAGTCGGTGAGCATCACGTTGGGACCGATCAGACAGTTGGGACCGATTACGGTCTCTCCCCGCAGGATGGTCCCGGGCAGCAGCAGCGTGCCCCCCTCGACCGTGACGCTGGCCTCTACATAGACGGCGGCTGGGTCCATCATTTTGACCCCCGCCTCCAGCAGCTGTACGCGCTTGGCCTCCAGTGCGGCGGAATCCTCGTTCATGGTTACAGCAACCTCCTGTTTCCAGACTGGCGGTCCGGCTGGGCCTGCACCGCCCGCAGTCCATTATAGCATATTCTTGAAAAAAGTCAGCCTTTTCCATGAAATTTTTTGCGAAAAAATCCGATTATTTTTTCCAGTATTTTCAAAATATATCTGGATTTTTGGAAAAATGCCTGCATTCCAACGGTTTCTCGCCCCCGGCCCGCCCGCAGGCGAAAAACCTTCTTCAGAGAGGGAGCCTTACGGGAGAGTTCCCCTGATAGGATTCAAAATGGAAAGCTCTTTCGGTTCCTTTCTTTCAAGAAAGGGACAAAAAAGCCCCCTTTGACAGGGGGCACTGGAAAATCAGGCGGCAAGGGGCAGTACGCCCAGGCGCTGGCGCAGGCGGATGGGGCGGCAGATGCGGGCCAGCTCCAGGCTGGCGCACAGGGTGTCCACCAGGTCCACCAGCCAGGCCTCCCGGGAGCGGGGCAGGGCGCCCCCCAGGGGCCACATGTGGGAGAGGATGATGTTCCGCTCCTTGTCGGACAGGCGCGTGACCCGGGCGGCGTTTCGCGCGGCGGCCTTGGGGTGGTCGAAGCATTGCAGGCCGGGGTGGGCGGATTTGTCCCGGGAGTCATAGAGATACAAATCGTGGAGCAAACCGCCCCGCGCCGCGGCGGCGGCGTCCAGACCCAGGACCCGTGCGGCCCGGTAGGAGTAATAGGCCACAAACAGGGAGTGGTCCAGGGTGGTGATGGGGCCGTGGTGCCGCCAGGAGGCCATGCTGCGCACCTCCGGGGAGCCCAGCAGCTCCCAGGTGGTCTGAAGAAAATCTTCCATGTAGCGATTCAAGGGCAGTCATCCTTTCCAGACAGAGTAAAAGCGTTATGTTGCCCTCATTATACTCCAGGGCGGCGGCCTTGTCATCAGGGAATTTTGTCCAAATTTTACGCCCGCCAGGGCAAAGAAATATGGACCGGGCGCAAACGGCCCGGTCCATGCTGTGTCTGGTTTACTTCAGCTCGACCTTGGCGCCGGCCTCTTCCAGCTTCTTCTTGAGCTCCTCGGCCTCGTCCTTGGACACGGCCTCCTTCAGCGTCTGGGGAGCGCCCTCCACCTTGGCCTTGGCCTCGGCCAGGCCCAGGCCGGTGATCTCGCGGACGGCCTTGATGACCTTGATCTTGGCGGCGGCGTCGAAGCCGGCCAGGACCACGTCGAACTCGGTCTTCTCGGGGGCGGCCTCAGCGGCGGCGCCGCCGGCGGCGGGAGCGGCCATAGCGGCGGCGGACACGCCGAACTCCTCCTCCAGGGCCTTTACCAGCTCAGACAGCTCCAGAACGGTGAGGGCCTTGACCTCTTCCAGCAGAGCATTGATTTTCTCGCTAGCCATAATGAAATTACCTCCAGTATATTGTAGTATGTTTTGGTTGAATATCCCCGGAACGCAGGGGGAACGGGCCGCTTACTCGGCGGCGGGGGCCTCTTCGGCGGGGGCGTCTCCGGCGGGAGCGCCCTGCTTCTCGGCGATGGCCTTGATGACGATGGCCAGACTGGTGATGGGGGCCAGCATCATGCCCAGAGCCTGGGCCTGGAGCACGTCCTTGGGGGGCAGCTCGGCCAGGGAGTTGATCTCCTCCAGGGAGAGCACCCGTCCGTCCATGAAACCGCCCTTGATGGAGAAGCGGTCGTTGAGCTGCTTGGCGTACTTGTTGACCACACGCATGGGGGCGATGGGGTCGCCGCTACTGGTGGCCAGAGAGGTGGTGCCGCTGAGCACCCCGTCCAGCTCCTTCAGGCCGGCGGCGTCCAGGGCGAAGCGGACCAGCGTGTTCTTCACCACGCTGTACTGCACCTCGTTCTCCCGCAGCTCGTGGCGCAGGGCGGTGTCCTCGGCCACGGTGATGCCCTTGTAGTCCACCAGCACGCCGCTGGCGGCGTTTTTCAGCTGTTCCTCCAGTGCGGCCACGATGGCCTTCTTTTCGGAAAGTACCTTTGCGTTCGGCATACTTGGATTCACCTCCAGAAAATAAAAATCCTCCGCGTCAAAGGACAGGAGGATGTACCGTCAAAAGGGATTCTTTTGAAAGCACTCTCGGCAGGAATTATGCCCGGGAAGCCGGACCCCTGCTGTCTTTGAACGCATGGTGTATTATACCCCCCAAAAGAGGGCTTGTCAAGGTGTTTTGGGCATTTTTTTGCCGGCGGGGGCTTATCCCAGGCTGACGTATCCCGTCCTGTCCACAATCCACTGCCCCTGGGGGGAGAGAATCCAGTCCAGCAGGGCGGCCAGCTTGGCGTTGCGCGCCTGGGGGGCGGACATGCCGGTGGGGGCGGCGGTGACGGCGTAAAACTGGCTGGAGATGGGGTAGGAGCCGTCCCGGATGGTCTCTCGGGTGGGGAGAACGCCGTTCAGGGCCAGCAGGCGGATCTGGTTGTTCTCCACCATCTGGGTGGAGTAGAAGCGGAAGGAGTAACCGATGGCGTTTTTATAGTTGCGGTAGCTGGCCACCTGAGAGATGATGCCCCCCATATCCCCGGCCACGTCCTCCTGCAGGGGCTCCAGAATGGGGGTGTCCCCCATAAGGCGCTGGAGGGCGGACTGGCTGCCGCTGTTCTCCGGGCGCTGGAAGGGGCGGATGGACCAATTTTTTCCGCCCACCTCCTGCCAGCTGGTGATGGCCCCGGAGTAGATGCCCTTCACCTGGTCCACCGTCAGCCCCTCCACCGGGTTGCGGCTGTTCACAAAGAAGACGAAGGCCTCCCGCCCGATGGGGGTGAGGTGCAGCTCCATCCCCGCCGCCTCCGCCGCGTCCAGCTGGGCCTGGGAGGGGGCTGCCGCGAAGATCACATCCACCTCCCGGTTGATGAGCCGCTCGTAGGCGTGGACCGTGTTGGTGCAGGTGACAAGGTTGTACTTCTCCTGGTAGGCGGTGGCCTCCTTGGAGACCACGATGCCTCCCCCGCCGCCGTACAGGGGGTACTCCCCCTCCGGGTAGACCGCCTGGGCGAAGGCGGCATAGACGGGGTACAGGGCGGTGGCCCCGTCCATAGAGGGCAGGACCTGCCCCTCCAGTTTCAGGGTGGGCTCCTCCTCCAGACGGACCGCGCGGGTGTCCGGGGCGTTGGGCTCGTACTCGTGGAGCATGGTGAGGCGGTCGGGCATGGTGGGGATGTGGTCCACCCAGGCCCCGTGGACGATGAAAACTGCCGCCCCCAGACACAGGACCAGATAGATCCGCCCCACCCACCGCCGGATCCCCGCATTCACCAGGATGCACAGGCACAGGGCCCCGAAGCCGGCCAGCAGCAGCGGAACCAGCACCTTGGCCAGGTAGGGCGGCGTGCTCATATACAGCATGAAAAGGGGGATAGGCGCAACGAGCATCCCGAAGAGCACAACGGGAACAAGCAGAAAAAGGCGCCGGGAAAACTCTTTCCAAAAGGCTTTCATAGTCCTCTCTCCTTTCTGCCCCCAGTATACCAGACAGGGCAGGCGTGCGCAAGGCAAAGGGGACAGACGGTCGTTTTTCCGGGACAGACGGTCGAACAACGCCCCCACTCCCCCGATTTTTTTCAATATTTAGGGGGAACAGGCAAAAAAGCCTTGAAACTGCCCCTGGCATAGGGTATAATACAGGCCACCGAAAGGCGTACAGCCGAAAACACAAATACAAGGAGGAACCCGATTATGAAGATAAGAAGAGCCCTCTCCATCCTGCTGAGCGCTGCGCTGGCGTGCAGCCTGGCCTGCGCCCCCGCCCTGGCGGCGGACGAGACCGCCCCCGCGGAGGAGACTGCCGTCACCGTCGAGGTGGAGAACGGCGGAAAGCTGGTCATTGACGCCCTGGAGGGCCAGGAGACCCTGAAGTACGAGGAGACTGAGATTCCCGTTTACATCCTTAAGCCCGGCGTACAGATCAACAAATTCTTTGCCGAAGGGCTGGACTACACCTTCACCGTCCGGGCCGCGGAGGAGGCAGAGGGGGTCATCACGCTGAGCCCCGACACAGAGGCCGCCGTGGCCGAGGAGCTGAAGAACCCCGCCGCCGAGCAGGAGAGCTTCTTCCTGGCCCTGGACGAGGGGGACGCGCTGTACCTGGTGGAGATCCAGGAGGGCGAGAGCGTGATGGTCTTTGCCATGAAGAGCGCCCCCGCTGAGGAGGCCACCGAGCCTGAGGCTCCCGCCGAGGAACCCAAGGAAGAGGCCACCGAGCCTGAGACTCCCACCGAGGAGCCCAAGGTGGAGGCCACCGAGCCTGAGGCTCCCGCCGAGGAGCCCAAGGAGGAGGCCACCGAGCCCGAGACTCCCGTTCAGCCCGAGCCCCCCGTCCCGGAGAAGCCCGCTGTCTCGGACTACACCGTCCAGAAGGGGGACACCCTGGGCTACATCGCCGTGAACTACTATGGCAGCTACGCCTACAGCAAGGCCCTCTACCAGGCCAACGCCGAGGCCTTCCGGGCCACCGTCGGCAAGCTGGTCCCCGGCATGACCCTGACCCTGCCCGAGACCCTGGGCGACGCCGCCCGCCTGCCCCAGGCCGTGGCCGGCGCGGGAGAGAGCCTGTATACCGTCCAGTCCGGGGACACCCTGGGCGCCATTGCCCGGACTGCCTATGGCAGCGCCCAGGAGTATAAGGCCATCTTTGAGCGCAACCGGGACCGCATCCAGGACGCCAACCGGATCTACACCGGACAGATTATCGTCCTGCCCGCGAAGTAAGCCGGACAGAAGAAGGACCGCTCCCCAAATGGAGAGCGGTCCGTTTTTTGCCTCTATTTCCGGCGGTTCTTCTGGTAGAGGATGTACAGCCCCTTGAGGAGCAGATCCTTCTCCAGGATGATTTTCCGGCGGCACAGGGGGACAATGAACTGGGCCATGCCTCCCGTGGCCACGACAGTGGTAGAGCAGCCCAGCTCCTCCTCCACCCGGTCCAGCATTCCGTCCACCAGGGCGGCGGTGCCGTACATGATGCCGCTGCGCATGGAATCCTCTGTATTTTTTCCGATGACCCGCTTGGGGCGGTCCAGGCGGATGCCGGGCAGCTGCGCCGCCCGGGAGGTCAGAGCCTCCAGCGACACCCGGACGCCGGGGATGATGCACCCCCCCAGATAGGTGTTCCCCTGGCCCACCACCTCGATGGTGGTGGCGGTGCCCAGATCCAGCAGGGTCAGGGGGGGCTGGTACTCCGCCAGGGCGGCCACAGCAACCACAATGCGGTCGCTGCCCACCTGAGAGGGGGTGTCCATCTGGATGTTCAGGCCGGTCTTGATCCCCGGACCCACCACCATGGGGGTGCGCCGGATGACCTTCATCACCCCGGTGCGCACCGAGTTGAACACCGGCGGCACCACAGAGGAGATGATGCAGTCCTGAATGTCGGCAGGGTCGGTCTGGAACAGGCTGAGGATGTTTTTGATCTCCACCCCGTACTGGTCGGAGGTCTTGATGTGGTCGGTGGCAATCCGGGCCTCGAAGGCGATCTGGCCGTCCTGGATGCCGCCCAGGACGATGTTGGTGTTTCCAATGTCAATGGCGAGGAGCATGGGCATTCACCTCTGGGGGGAGCCCCCTTTTTTATTTGTCCGCCCCCGCGGTCTGAACCGGCCGCAGATAGGGCACCCGGAGCAGAACCAGGCCGATGGCAGTGACCAGGACCAGGGCCACAAGGGCCTCCAGCACGCTGGAGCCGGTGATAACTCCCAGCACCAGACCCAGCACCGCGTCGGCGGCCACGCCCATGGCCTGGGCGTACTCCGGCCGGAGGAGCAGATAGATGCTGCCCATGACGCACACCGTGTTGGTCATGGAGCCCACGAAGCCCACCACCGGAAGGGCCAGCGCCTCGTGGATATGCAGCCGCCGCAGAGCCAGCCACAGCCAGCCGGACACCACCCCGATCATCACCCGGCAGCCCACCGAGACCCACACCGCCTTCAGCGCCCCGGGCAGGCTGAGGGCCAGAAACGGGGAGAAGGCGAAGGAGAGCACCGCGGGGGCGATGGTGTTGTTGACCATGGAGCAGATGCCGAAGACCCCTCCCAGGATGCCCCCCGCCAGGGGACCCAGAAGGATTGCGCCCAAAATGACGGGGATGTGGGTGGTGGTGGCCTTGATGATGGGCAGGGGAATCAGTCCCAGGGGCGTGTTGGCCAACAGGACCACGATGGCCGCCATCATGGCGGTGCCTACCATCCAGCGGGTGTCGTGCTTACGGGTTTTCATATTTCATTACCTCCTGCTGCCGCTCCGTCCAACACGGATGCAGCGCAATTTTGAAGAGGGCGAGGGCGCGTTGCTCCCGCCCCCTTGACTGCGCCATTATACAGGAAAGCGGCCCAATGCGCAAGAGGGAATTTCCGCAGCTGCCTGCGTCAAAACCGGTGGACCCAGCCGGACAGGAACCAGACGGGGAGCAGCCAGGTGAGCATATAGACGAGCAGATTCAGGGGGGACAGGGAGGAGTAGGCCCGCACCGAGGTGAGGTAGGCGCACAGGAGCAGGCCCAGGGTGGAGCCGACGCAGCACAGCACGGCCCCGGTCCGGGCGGCCCAACGAAGGCGCTTGGCGGCGGTGACGGCCTCCGCCAGGGGGAACAGGCCCTCCCGGCACAGCAGGGCCACAAGGGTCTCGCCGTGGGGCTGGCCGGGGTCAGACAGCTCCCGGCGGCGCTCCACCGGGGGGAAGTCCATCCGGTCGGCGGCCAGCTTGAACCGCTGCTGGAGCATGGCGGGAATCAGATTGAAGTCCCGGGTGGCCAGCACGGGGCCCACTCGGGCGCCCAGCAGCTCCTCCAGGGCGGGGAAGACGGTGTCGGGCAGGGTGTAGTGCAGGGTGAAGATGCCGGCCAGCTCCCCGTTGATGGCGCAGAACACCGCGTTTTTCACGTGGAGGCCCTGGGGCAGGGGGACCTCCATCAGATTCATGAAGGCGGCGGAGCCCACCAGCACTGAATCCCCCCGGATGTTGGCCGAAAGGCCTCCGCCCTCGTGGCACTGGAGGCTGTCCGCCCGGCGGAGCAGCCCGCCCATGGCCCGGAGGTGGTCGTGGAACAGCCTGGCCAGGCCGCTGCCCGAGTCCCGGATCAGGGTGGCGGCGTAGGCCAGCACCCGCTCCTGAGGAAAGTCCCGCATGATCTTATAGCCCCCCAGCTCCACATATCCCGGGGGGAAGAGGTCGGCGTCGGTAATCAGCACCCGGTCCCCCCGGCGGGAGGCGGCCACGCCCGGCCAGCCGGCCAGGGCCGCGCCGCTCTGGGACAGGCGCAGGGCCGCCTTGTGAAAGGGCCGGCCATAGGCCAGGGCGGCCCCATAGGCGGAGCAGGCGGTGAACAGGGCGGATAGGGTCCACACCAGATGCTCCGGCTCCCCCGCCCCCGGGGACTGGACGGCCAGCAGCACCGTCCCCAGAAGCAGCAGAGGGCACATCCGGCGGTAGACGCGCTGGGCCCCGTCGTCGGTCTGGATCTGGCTGCCAAAGCCGTCCCACTCCCCCGGCCACTTCACGTAGACGTCCCGGTTGTTCCACTTGCCCAAATCCAGGGTGACCCGGTAGGGAGAGGCGGAGGCCGCCGCCGTCCGGCAGGACAGGCGCAGGCCCTGCCGCTTGTGATAGGTCCCGTGGAGCTGGCAGAACAGCCCGGGCAGCACCACCGCCGTATAGGGCAGGCGGGCGGGGGCCTCGGACAGGGCCAGCAGAACGCCGTCGGCCAGGGTGAAGGCGCAGGCCAGGGCGAAGAGGGTGTCCATGCCGAATTTCAGCCGGAGGGCACGGCCCAGTCCGGCAAGCAGCACGTCCCCGCTGAGCAGGGTTCCCGCCCCCAGCAGGGCGACAGCAATCCAGTGGGGGTATTCGGCCAGCCCCTCCGGCCAGACAAGGCCCAGGGCGGGGGCCAGCACCTGGGCCAGGGCGGCGGCGGCCAGCAGAAGGACCAGCAGGGCACGCACCCGCAGGCCGGTAAGTCCCCGGCTCCAGCGGTAGGACAGCTCCCGGGGGGACAGGTCGGGCGGCGGAGGCTCCCGGCGGCGGGGGCGGCGGAACAGGGGGACGTCCTCCTCTTCCCCGTCCTCCTCCGGCTCCTCCTCCCGGTCGGTGCCGGGAATCAGCCGCTCCAGACGGCGGACCTCCTCCGGGTCGGTCTCCTCGTCGTCCTGGTACATCTGGTCGGCGTAGTTGTTGGCCTTCCGGCTCAGCTCCTTCAAAAAGGCCTTGAGGGCGCTCTCCTCCTCGGGAAAGTGGAGCACCGCCGGCCCCTGCCGCTCCTCCGGGGGCGGGGGGGGCGCGGCCTGCTCCGGCGGCGGAGGGGGCGGGGCCGCCCGCTGCCCGGGAAAGGGCACCACCTTCTCGCCCCCGGCGGGGCGGGGCGGCTTGGGCGGCCCGGAAGGGGGGGCGGACTTCTCCTGGGGGGTCTCTTGGGTCTCCTCCGGCGTCTTGCCCGGCCGGAACTCCGCCAGAATCTCCTCCAGGGAGGCGGAGGCCGGCGGCGTGTTGCCCAGCAGGGATTTGATTTCCAGCAGGCCGTCAGTATTCAGTTGTTTCTTGTCCTGACCGCTCATGCCGGCCTCCTTTTCAGACTATGGGTGCAGACGCTGGCGCACCGCCTCGTAGAGGAGGACGGCGGCGGCGGCTGAGGCGTTGAGAGAGTTGATTTTGCCCAGCATGGGGATGGAGACCATCACGTCGCAGGTCTCGGCCACCAGGCGGCCCAGCCCCGCCCCCTCGCTGCCGATGACGATGGCGGCCGGGCCCTTCAGGTCCGCCTGGTACAGGGGGACGGCGCCCTCTGCCGCCGCGCCGAAGATCCACAGCCCCTCCTCCTTGAGCTGCTTGAGCAGGGCGGTGAGATTGGGTACCCGGGCCACCGGCACGTGGGCCACCGCCCCGGCGGAGGTCTTGCCCACCACGGCGGTGAGGCCGGCGGAGCGCCGCTTGGGAATAATCACCCCGTGGGCCCCGGCGGCGTCGGCGGTGCGGATGACCGCACCCAGGTTGTGGGGGTCGGACAGCTCGTCGCACACCAGAATCAGCGGAGCCTCTCCCTTTTCCCGGGCGGCGGCCAGAATGTCCTCCACCGAGGCGTACTCCCGCACGGCGGCCTGGGCGATGACCCCCTGGTGGGCGTGGGTCCGGCTCATGGCGTCCAGCTTGCGCCGGTCGGCCTCCACCACCACCACGCCCTTCTCCCGGGCGGCGGAGGCGATGTGCCCCAGGGCCGCGTCGCCGCTGCCCCGGATGAGAAAAATCTTGTCAATGGCGACGTTGGCCCGCAGGGCCTCGATGACCGCGTTGCGTCCCTCGATGACGCCGTCGTTCTCCGTCTGGACCGGCGCGGACCGGCGCAGCGGGGGTCTTTTGTCCATATGGCTCTCCTCCTGGCTGTGTCTGGCTGTGTGGTGTGTCAGTCGGCGCCATTATATCACACTTGTCATGCGGGGGGAAGCGGCAATTTTTTCGCCCCCCTCTGGAGGGCCCTTCCGGGGGGAGGAATTCCCGTTCTATCCGAATTTGATAATTTTTCTTGTGCAATGGCCGTCAGCTGTGCTATAATGATAAAATCATTTCGATTGACATAAGACGCAGGACGGGGCGCCGGCGGCGCGGGGTCCCGGGGACAGGAGGGGAGCGCTATGAAATACAAGCAGTGGAAAACGCCGGACCTCTGTCCAAGGGCCCGGGCCACCCTGGAGGCCCAGGGGCTGCCGCCCCTGCTGGCCAGCCTGCTGGCCGCCCGGGGGGCCGCCACGCTGGAGGAGGCCGAATGGCTTCTGCACCCCGACCGGGAGCCGGTGCTGCCTCCGCTGGCCATGAAGGACATGGACCGGGCGGCGGACCGGGTCCGGCTGGCCCTGTCCCGGGGGGAGCGCATCGCTGTCTATGGGGATTACGACGTGGACGGCATCACCGCCACCTGCCTGCTGACCGAGTTTCTGCGCAGCCAGGGGGGAGAGGTGCTCCCCTACATCCCCGACCGCCTGGAGGAGGGGTACGGCCTGAACCGGGAGGCAGTGGCCCAGCTGGCCGGACAGGGGGTGGGCCTGATTATCACCGTGGACTGCGGCATTACCGCCGTGGACGAGGCGGTCTTTGCCGGCAGTCTGGGGGTGGACGTGGTGATTACCGACCACCACGCCTGTAAGGACCGGCTGCCCGCCGCCGCCGCGGTGGTGGACCCCCACCGGCCCGACTGCCCCTACCCGTTCAAGGGGCTGGCCGGGGTGGGTGTGGCCCTGAAGCTGGCGATGGCCGTGGCCCCGGAGCAGCCGGTGCTCCAGACCTACTGCGATCTGGCCGCCGTGGGCACGGTGGCCGACGTGATGCCCATGACGGGGGAAAACCGGGCCATTGTCAGCCTGGGTCTGGCCCGGCTGAACCCGCCCCGCCGGCCGGGGCTGGACATGCTGGCCCGGTGCGCCGGGCTGGAGGACAAGCCCATTACCTCGGTGGCCATCGGGTACACCCTGGCCCCCCGGCTCAACGCCGCCGGACGGATGGGCCGGGCGGAGTCCGCCGCCGAGCTGCTGCTGGCCCGGGACCCGGCGCGGGCGGAGGAGCTGGCCCGGGAGCTGTGCGAGCTGAACCGGGAGCGCCAGACCATCGAGGGGGAGATCTTCCGCCAGGCCGTCCAGCGGCTGGACATGGCCCCCCAGAGCGGGGCGGTGGTGCTGGCCAGCGGCGGCTGGCACCAGGGGGTGGTGGGCATTGTGGCCTCCCGCCTGGCGGAGAAGTACGGCTGTCCCGCCTTTCTCGTCTGTCTGGACCAGGGGCTGGGCAAGGGCTCCTGCCGCTCCTGGGGCGGGGTGAACCTGTTCCAGATTCTGAACCGCTGCGCCCCCCTGCTGGAGAACTTCGGGGGCCACGCCCTGGCCGCCGGCTTCACCGTCCGGGAGGAGAACCTGCCCGCCCTGGCCCAGGCCATCCATCAGGCGGTGGCCGAGGCCTGCCAGGGCGAACCCCTGCCCTCCGTGCTGGAGGCCGACGCCGTGGTCACCCCCGGCGAGCTCACCGTGCCGGCGGTGGAGTCCCTGGACCGTCTGGAGCCCTGGGGGGCCGGCAACCCCCGCCCCGTCTTCCTTTTAAAGGGAGTCCAGGTCCAGTCCATGACCCAGGTGGGCCGGGGCCGGCACCTGAAAATGCGCCTGGAGTCCCGGAGGGACTGTCTGGAGGCCATCTGCTTCTCCGCCGACGGGACAGAGCTGGGTCTGACCCCCGGCTGCCGGGTGGATGTGGCCTTCTATCCCCAGATCAACGAGTTCCGGGGCGTGCGTTCGGTGCAGCTGCAAATTGTGGATCTGTGCCGGGCCCCCTCCCGGGCCCAGATGGAGCAGGCCATCTATGACAAATTCTGCCAGGGGGACCCCCTCACCCCCCAGGAGGCCCGGTTCCTCCTCCCCAGCCGGGGGGAGTTCGTGGACCTGTGGCGGTGGCTGGAGCGCCAGTCCGCCGCCGGCGCCGTGGTGGAGGATACCCTGGCCCGCATCGCCAGAGGGGTCTCCAAGCGGCGCTCCGGCCAGTGGGAGGTGCCCGCCCGCACCCTGCTGTGCCTGAATGTGCTGGAGGAGCAGGGCCTGATTGACCTGCAAGAGCGCACGGGCCGCTTTCAAATCACCATCCGCCGCCTGGAGCATAAGGTGGATTTGGAGGCCTCCTCCATCCTCCGGCGCCTGCGCCAGGCCCTGGAGGAGGGGTAGGGGCCTCCGCCCCGTATCCCCGCCCTCCTGTTTTGTGCGCGGGGGCGCGTTACAGACACCCAATCAACCCAAACCGAGGTGAACAATCATGGATCCCATCTTGGAGCGCTATCACGCCCTGGAGGACCGGGTCAGCGCCTACACCCCCAATCTGGACACCCAGCGGCTGTTCAACGCCTTCACCTTTGCGGACACCTCTCACCACGGGCAGCTGCGCAAAAGCGGCGAGCCCTATATCATCCACCCCATCGCCGTGGCGGAGATTGTGGCCGACCTGGAGCTGGACACCGACTCGGTGATTGCCGCGCTGCTCCACGACTGCATTGAGGACACCGCCGCCACCCATCAGGACATCGCCAAAAAATTCGGCGAGCCGGTGGCCGTTCTGGTGGAGGGAGTCACCAAGCTCACCCGGGTGCAGTATGTCACCAAGGAAGAGGAGCAGATGGAGAATCTGCGCAAGATGCTCATGGCCATGGCCCAGGACATCCGGGTGATTCTGATTAAGGTGTGCGACCGGCTGCACAACATGCGCACCATGGAGTATCAGACCCCCCGGAAGCAGCGGGAGAAGAGTTTGGAGACCATGGAGATCTACGCCCCCATCGCCCACCGCCTTGGGATGCAGAAGCTGAAGTGGGAGCTGGAGGACCTGTCCCTGCGGTATCTGGACCCGGTGGGCTATAAGGAGATCGAGGAGGAGCTGGCCCGGCGCTCCTCCGCACACGAGGCCTTCCTCAACGGCATCCAGCTGCGTATCCAGCAGCGGCTGGAGAAGGAGGGCATCTCCTGCACCGTCTATGGCCG
>JAAWAD010000008.1 GCA_022791995.1 Lawsonibacter sp. | reverse complement strand
GTGCCCACCCTGGATGTGTCCGTGGTGGACCTGACCGTCAACCTGGCCAAGCCCGCCAAGTATGACGAGATCTGCGCCGCGATGAAGAAGGCCTCTGAGGGCGAACTGAAGGGCATCCTGGGCTACACCGACGAGGACGTGGTCTCCAGCGACTTCCTGGGCGACACCCACACCTCCATCTTCGACGCCAAGGCAGGCATTGCCCTGACCGACACCTTCGTGAAGGTCGTGTCCTGGTACGACAACGAGATTGGCTACTCCAACAAGGTCCTGGAGCTCATCGAGCATATGTACAGCGTGGACCATAAGTAAGAGAACGCTTTTTCAGAGCGCCGCAGCAGCGGCGCTCTTTTTTGCCTTCGACAATATTATAGTAAATGCTACAAGAAGAATTTGTCGAATTTTGTCTTTGAAAAAATTAATTGTGTGATTTACAAAATTTTGTGAAAATGAGGATTTCTTGTGCATACTGAAGCCAATAGAGGTGAACATATGCACTATAGAGAGCGGCTGAAAGAATTGCTTGATGACAATGACATAAAGCAGAAGCGTTTGGCAAAGGAAATTGGGCTGACGGAATCGGTAATCAGCAATTATACGACAGGGCGCAGCAATATGCCGATTGAAGTGCTGGTCAAGGTGGCGGAGTATTTCGGTGTTACCGTGGACTATTTGGCGGGCGTGACCGATGACCCGGCCCTGCCCCTCAAGCTGAGCAAAAGAGAACGGCAGATGGTGGAGGGGTTCCGCGTCCTCAGCCAGCAGCAGAAGGAGCTGATTTTGCAGAACATCCGGTTTATGCAGAAGCAGAATCAAAAATAAAAGGCCCCTTTGCCCCGCCCATAAGTCCATTTACTCCCTTCGCAGGGCGCCGCTGATGCGGCGCTTTTTTCTGCACAAATCTATACTGTAATATAATTTTAAATTTGTAAATTTCTTAATTGAAAAAAATACTGTATAATAATATAATTTATAAGAATTATATTTCACTCTGGGTAATACTAGCCCAGAGGTGATAGCATGAGGTATGCTGCCAGAATGAAGGAGTGGATTACCGATCATGATATTCGGCAAAAGGTTTTGGCCAAGGAGTTTCATATTACAGAAGCCGTAATGAGCCACTACATGACAGGCCACAGCGAGGTGACGGTGGATGTCCTTGTAAAATTTGCCAAACGGAGCGGGCTGAGCATGGACTACCTGGTTGGCCTGACCGATGAGCCCACCCCTCCCGTCCGTATAAGCCTGCACGAGCAGGAGCTGCTGGAGGGGATACGGACGCTGTCCGGCCAGCAGAGAGAGCTCCTGGTCCATATCGTTCACTTTATGAACCGGCAGAACCAGAAGGAAAAGCACGACCCCAGCGGGGCCGCGCCTTCCGTATAGAGCGTATCAGGGGCAGAGGGGGGAGACGCCCCAGTCATATCGGGGAGAGCCCGGGAATAGAATGAGGCTGAAGGGCCTGTCCTGGGCTCAGGCCAGGGGGAAGGTCACCAGGGCGGTGAACAGGTCGGCCTCGGTGGAGACGGTAAGACTGCCGCCGCAGGCCTTGGTAAAGGACTCCGCAATGGACAGGCCCAGGCCGGAGCCCCCGTCGGTGCGGCTCTCGTCCCCGCGGACAAAGCGGGCGGTATACTCGGCGCCGGGGCGCAGCTCGCTGGCGGAGGTGTTCTTTACGCTGGCGGTGGCCTGCTCCTCCTCCACGGACAGGGTCAGATAGACCCGGGAGCCAGGGAGGGAGTATTT
Source organism: Lawsonibacter sp. (assembly GCA_022791995.1). GTDB lineage: Bacteria > Bacillota > Clostridia > Oscillospirales > Oscillospiraceae > Lawsonibacter. The sequence continues at coordinate 9,522 of JAAWAD010000008.1, read as the reverse complement.
CAGGGCGTTTCCAATGAGGTTCTGGAACACCCGGTACAGCCGGTCGCTGTCAGCGGTGATGGGGACCTCTGTGTCGGGGATGGAGGTGCGCAGGGTCAGGCCGCTTTCGTCGATGGCCTGGGCCATGTCGGCCAGGGTCTGGCGCAACAACCGGGCGTAATCAAGGTGCTCCAGTTTTACGGGGAGTTGTCCCGAGGCGGCCTTACTCACCTCGAACACGTCCTGGACCATGGCCTTCAGCCGCTGGGCCTTCTCCCCCATGATCTGCACATACTCGCTGGCGGGGGGCTCCAGGGGCTCCTGGGCCAGCAGCTCGGTGTAGCTGAGGATGGAGGTTAGCGGGGTTTTCAAATCGTGGGATACGTTGGTGACCAGCGCCACCTTCATCCGCTCGCTGCGGGTGCGCTCCTCCACCGCCTGCTGAAGGCCCTGGCGGATGTGATTCAGGTCGTCAGCCATCTGGAACAAGTCGTGCTCCTTGGGAAAGGCCAGCCCGCCCGCCAGCGCTCCGCTGCGTACCGCAGCCAGCTGGTCGGACACCTGGCCCAGGCCGGTCCACAGCTTCCGCTGCCGGACGAGGACCAGGACAGCCAGGACGCAGGCCAGGACGACGGGGAGCCCCACGGCGAGCAGCCACCACGGGGGGCCGACGCCAAGGTTGGCAACGACTGCCAGGAAGAGATAGACCGCCACCCCGGCCAGCAGGACGAAGGCCAGGATCAGACCCCGGACCTGCCGCCGCAGGCGGCGCTGGAGGGGGTATTTCAACTCCCCGGCGTACAGAAGGGCGAATACGCCCCGTTTCCACGGACTCGGATTATACCGCCAGTCATTGACCGCCAGCAGGTACAGCCCCCAGAAGACCACCAGCAGGTTCAAGGCGTGGTCGGCCAGTTCCCGGAGGTACTCCCGCAGCAGCCAGGCGCCGTTTTCCGACAGGATTGTGACCGCCGTGCCAACGCTGGCGGTCTGCTCAACGGGATACGCTATGGCGTAGCCGTACTCCTGGAGGACGATGTCCCGTTCCTCCACGGGCAGCTGGTCCAGGGTCTCCCAATCCAGGGAGATGTCGCCGGGCACGGAGATGGCAGAGGAGGCTCCGCCGTAGGAGGGGTCGTAGGCGTAGGTCAGCTCCTGCCAGACCTCTCCCAGGAACTCCGTCCGGGGCAGGCAGAAGAACGCCAGCAGCAGAGCGGCCAGTACCTTGACCTCAAACCAGAGCTTCCCGGTCCGCCGGGCGATGGCCTGATCGGCCCGCTTCTTGTCCTTCCGCAGCAGGACGTATACCGCCGTCAGGGCCAGCCCCGCGCCCATGCGCACAGCCTGCGCGAGGACCCGCGTCCGCCACTGGTCCAGCTCCTGCTTGGTGTAGTACAGCTGGTTGTACTGGTCGGAGCCGGTGGAGCCGTAGTTGCCCTTGATGAAGATCCGTGGCTCGTTCAAAACTGCCATGGTCACCTTAACCTTGGTCCCCGCCTCGTCTACCGTGAAGTTTTTGTAGCCGGGGACATACCACTGGGCGCTGTCCTCCCGGTCCTCGAAGCGGTAGTAGCCGCCGCCGTAGACGTTCTGTTCCTCTCCGTCCAGCCAGATGCGGACCTTCTCCCCGTCGAATTGCAGGAGGAAGCCGTAGTTGTCCGCAATCAGGGCGGAGGGGTCCATGTCCGGGGTGAGGCGGTCCGAGTTGCTGTAGAGGACTTCTCCCTCCTTTTCCACCCGGTAGAGTAGGTTTTTGTCCTCCTTCCAGTTGTTGTGGATGGCCTGGGCCAGGTTGCTGTTGATGCTGTAGTAGTTGGGCCGGCCAGTGTCGTAGTAGTACTCGTAGCCGTACACGTGGCCCCCCGCCCCCATGGTAATCAGGTTCTCCAGCCGGGAGGTGACAAAATTCTGAAACTCCCTGGTACGCCGAAAGTCGCTCTTGAAGCTGTCATAGAGCCAAGCGCGGCTGTTGGAGGAGGTGAGCACAGTGCTGAAGTACAGCGCCCCCTCCAGAAGCAGAGAAATTCCCAGCAGAAAGGCCAGAAAGCCGATAGCTGCTTTACTTTTTTTCCATTTTGTATCCAATGCCCCACACCACCTTCAAATAGTCTGGCTCCCGAGGGTTGAGCTCGATTTTCTCCCGAATGCGCCGGATGTGAACCATCACCGTGTTTTCTGAGGACCAGGCGTCCTCTCCCCACACCCGGCGGTAGATCTCCTCCGCCGGAAAGGTCCGGCCCAGGTTGCGCATCAGCAGGTCCACAATGCCCGTTTCGATGTTGGTCAGCTTCACTGGCTCCCCGGCGGCGGACAGTACCCGGACCGCGGGGTCGTAGGACAGCCGGCCGCTGACGATGGTTCCCGCCTGGCAGGCGTTCACATCCCCCAGCCGGGTGTACCGGCGCAGCTGGCTGCGCACCCGGGCCACCAGCTCCTGGATGCCAAAGGGCTTGGTCAGATAGTCGTCAGCCCCCATGGACAGGCCAAGGACCTTGTCGCTCTCCTCGCTCTTGGCGGACAGGACGATGATGGGCAGGTTGCGCCGCTCCCGGATGCGCAGCACGGCGGACAGCCCGTCCAGCCGGGGCATCATCACATCCATCAGAATCAGCCGGAGAGAGGGCTCTACCGCCAGCTCCAGCGCCTCCATGCCGTCATAGGCCCGGAGGACCCGGTAGCCCTCCTTTTCCAGGGCGGCGGCGATGGCCCCCGCGATTTCACGGTCATCGTCTACCACAAGAATAGTTTCCTGCTGAGCGATCATAGAATATCCAGGCTCCTTCCTCGTTCGCTGGGGACAGAGTATCAGAAATTTCTTACAAACAAAGGGGGAAATTCCTTACGGATTTCTTACAGTTTACTCCAAGGCGGAGAAATGCGCAAGAGTAGACAAACAGAAAAGCCTGTGGTAAAATAAAAATGACGAGTTTCCACACCTCGTCCAAGCGCCGAAGTGCTGAGCCGTCGTGAGCCGTGAGAAGCGAACGGGCAGCGCATGAAACCGGCGTTCGTTCGGCGGGCTCTCCGCCGTTCTCTAAACAAGAAAATGGAGGCTTTTTTATGCGCAGATTTACCACAAAGGACCTGACCCTAGCGGCGGTCATCGCCGCGGTGTACGCCGCGCTGACCGTGGTGCTTCCGGTGCCCCAGTACAGCGGCGTGCAGCTGCGGGTGGCCGAGGCTATGACGGTGCTCCCCTTCCTGTTTCCGGCCGCCACGCCGGGGCTGTTTGTGGGGTGCGTCCTTGCAAACCTGTTTTCCCCCTATCCCCTGGATGTGGTGTGCGGCTCAGCGGCGACGCTGCTTGCCTGCCTGTTGACCCAGCGGATGCCCAGCCGGTGGCTGGCCCCGCTGCCTCCGGTGGTGTGCAACGCCGTGATTGTGGGGGCAGAGATCGCCTGGTATGCCGCCGGCTTTGGCCCCGGCTTCTGGCCGGCCTTTGCCATCAACGCCCTGTTCGTGGGCCTGGGTGAGCTGCTGGCCTGTTACCTGCTGGGCGAGCTGCTGCTGATGGTTCTGCCCCGAAGCCCCTTCTTCCGGGAGGTCATTCCGGCGGAACGTCTGGCGCGGCTGCGGATGCCCCCGCAAAAGGTGTAAAGAGGCAAAACGCAGCGATTCTTGCAAAAACTGGTGTATTCCCCTTAAAAACTGGGGATTGCATGGATGAAACTACTGTCATATGCCCGGACTTTTTGAAGAAGGAGGGGGCAATTTGCAGAAAAGGGCTTGTCTTTCAGACTGGATTATGGTATACTTACTTACAGGCATTTGCCAGGAAAGGATGCAAAACAGCGTATGCGAAAAGAGCTACTATATGTTGTTTTGCCCATGTCTACATCTTGGAGTGAACGCTTTTCTGCGAAATATCCCCCAAAATACTTCCTTTTTTGGGGGGAATTTGAAGTTGCATATTTTTGCAGCAGGGCTTATAATGGAAGCGAAAGAGAACTTTTATGGGTCAAAATGGAAAACTCCACAGTGAGCTTCGGCGAACTGTGAGCTTGCCATTTTCAAAACAAAAAATGCGGCGTCCATTCCCCCGGAAGGAACGGGAGAGGATGGGAGGACGCAGGAAATTTTGGAGGGGCGGAAGATGGACTTTTTGTCGTGCAATTCCCAGGTGATGCTGGAAAAGTCGATGGGCTTTCTGTGGACCAAGCAGGCGGCCATTCTGGACAATATCGCCAACGCAGAGACCCCGGAATACAAAGAAAAAATCGTTACCTTTGAAGAGAGCCTGCGCCAGCAGCTGGAGCAGGTTCAGACGCCCTCTGGCCAGGGCGTGCGCCGTGCGGTGGCCCAGGTGCTGGATCAGGCCGAGGTCCAGGTGACAGTCCCCAACGAGGCCAAGCGCATGGACGACAACAGCGTGGACACCACCGAGCAGATGGTGGAGGCCGTGCGCAACTCCTACCAGCTGCAATATGTGATGCAGTCCATCTCGACCGAACTGGCCGTGCTGCGCTCGGCCATCCGCGGACAGTAAAGCGGATAAGAAAGGCGGGTTCAAACAATGGGTTTTTTAAGTTCAATGAGCATTGCCGGCTCCGGCCTGACCGCCCAGCAGCTTCGGCTGGACATCGTATCAGAAAACGTGACCAACCTGAACACCACCCGGACGGAAAACGGAGAGACCTACCGCCGGAAGATGGTGGTGTTCCGGGCAGAGACCGGCCGGGACTCCTTCCGTATGGCGATGGCCCGGGCCGCCGAGGGGCTGGCCCCCAACGTAGGATACGAGACCGCCGGAGGCGTTCGCGTGACGCAGATTGTAGAGGACCCCTCGGACCTGAAGCTGGTCTATGATCCGGCCCACCCCGACGCAAACGAGGACGGCTATGTGGAGCTGCCCAACGTGGATCTGGTGAAGGAGGTGGCCGACGCTATGGCCGCTACCCAGGCCTATGCCGCCAATGTCACTGCCCTGAACGCCCTGAAGGCCGTGGTGGCCAAGGGGATGGAGATCGGCAGATAATTTAAGGAGAGATTTGAGATGTCGTCTATCATCGAACGCATTGGCCAGGCCTCCCAGCTGCGCCAGCTGGAGGAGCTGGCCAAGGAGCAGCCCGGACAGAGCGACGGCCTGAGTGCCTTTGCCTCTATTTTTCAGTCCGCCATCCAGAACGTGAAGGACACCAATCAGGACATGGTGCAGTCCCAATACCTTCTCTCCACAGGGCAGCTGGACAATCCGGCGTCCCTGATGATTGCCATGACCAAATATTCCGCTGCCACCGATCTGCTGGTGCAGCTGCGGAACCGGGCGTTGGACGCCTATTCCGAGATCACGAGGATGAGCATCTAAGCGCAGAACGGAGGTGTGGGAGCCGAGAACGGGGTTGATGGCCATTGAAGGATTTAAAGGAAAAGCTGAAGACCTGGTGGGGTAAGGCGCTGGCCTTCCTGAAAAAGGTCTCGAAAAAGGTGTGGATCGTTCTGGCGCTGGTCCTGGTACTGGCTGCCGCCGCCATTACGATCTTCCTGAACACCCGGCCCTACTCGGTGCTGGTCACCGGGGCCACAACGGATGAGCTGTCCACCATCATGACATGGCTGGACAACCAGGGATTCCGAGAATACCGGGTGGAGGGGGACACCATTCAGGTGCCCACAGATCGGGCAAACAACCTGAAGGCCCGGATGCTGATGGAGGTCTATCCCTCCCGGACATCCAGCGGCTTCCAGGCCTACTTTGAAAATGTCAGCGCCCTGTCTACCCAGTCGGAGCGGAACACCTCCTGGCAGGTGGCCCTGATGGAGCAGCTGGCCTCGGTGGTCCGGTGCTTCGACGGGGTGCAGGACGCCACAGTGAACCTCAACGCCGGTGAGGACATGACCTATGTGCTGGATTCCAGCCGTATGGTGTCCGCCTCTGCCTCTGTCTTTGTGACCATGCAGAGCAACCGGACGCTGACCAACCAGCAGGCCACCGCCATTCGTACTTACATCGCCAACGCGGTCCAGGGACTGGATATTGATTCTGTCACCATTACGGACAGCTATGGCAACACCTATAACAGCGCCGGGGATTATGCCTATATGGACGCCTCCGCCCTGAAGCTTCAGCTGGAGGAGGAGACGGCCAATAAGGTCCGCACCCAGGTACTCCAGGTTCTGCGTCCCATCTATGGAGAGGACAACGTGAAGGTGGCGGTCAACGCCATCGTGGACGTGTCCTACTGGGAGAGCGACAAGGACAACGTGTACTTGCCCGATTGGGCTGCTGACGGCTCCACCGGCGGGGCTGGCATCATCGGCCGGCGGACCTACTCCTACACTTTTAATGCCTCCGACGACGTGATTGCCGGCGGCCTGGTGGGGACACCCAGCAATTCAGAACTGCCCATATATGTGGAGGAGGAACCCACCCCCGACGACGCCGACGGCAAGATCCACGGCAGCGGCGAGCTGGACTACCAGAACTCCACCGAGAAAATCCACCAGGTGAACGTGGCCGGCCGGGTGGAGGACTGCACGGTAGCGGTCAGCATCAACTACAACACCGCCGGCCCTGTGGACATTGAGGCAATTCGCAACCATGTGGCCCGGGCCGCCGGCATCAACGCAGTGGTCACCGAGGAGATGACCGCGGAGGAGTATCTGGCCGGCAAGATTTCCGTCCTGTCCGAGCCCTTCTTTGAGGACACCACACCTGCGCCGTCCACCGGCGGCTTCCTTGGCACGGATATCCCGCTGTGGGTGGTGATTGCTGCCGCAGCCGGACTGCTGCTGTTCCTGATTCTGCTGATTGTGATTCTGTTGCTGCGCAGCCGCCGCAAGAAAAAGCGGATGCAGGAGGAGCTGGCCGCCCAGGAGGAGCAGGCCAGACTGCTGGCCGAGATGGGCATCATCTCCGAAGAGGGCGAGCCGGTTGGCGCCGATGTGATGGAGCTCCAGACCGAGCGGAATATGGAGCTGCGCCAGGATATCCGCAAGTTTGTGGAGGAGAATCCTGAAATCGCGGCTCAGCTGGTGAAGGCATGGCTGAGAGGAGGCGATGACGATGGCTAGAGCGAAAACAGCCCCCCCGGCTGAGCCGGAGGTTCAGGCCGCTCCCCCGGAGCCGGTGAAGGAAAAAAAGCCCCTGGTGGAGCTCACCGGCGCCCAAAAGGCCGCCACCGTCATCGTCGCCCTGGGAGCGGAGAAGGCATCCCTCCTCTATAAGTACATGGAGCCCGAGGACGTGGAACTGCTCACCATCGAAGTGGCGAAGCTGGGCTTCCTGGACTCAGACCAGACCGAGAGCGTGCTCACCGACTTTTACCAGCTGTGTATGAGCAACAAGGCCATCACAGAGGGTGGTCTGGAGTATGCCCGGAGCGTCCTGGAGAAGGCCTACGGCGCCCAGGCGGCGGAGGAGCTGCTGGGCAAGGTTACGCGGACCCTCAAAAACCGGCCCTTCTCCTTCATGGACAAGGCGGACGTCAAATCCCTGTACTCTGCCCTCCAGAACGAGCGGGCCCAGACCATCGCCCTGGTGCTGGCCCACGTGGACGCCGACAAGGCGGCCGGCGTGGTGGCCCAGCTGGACGAACACCGGCAGATTCAGGTGGTGGAGAACATCGCCAAGATCGACAGCGTCTCGCCCAAGGCGATCAAGATTATCGAGGCCACTATGCAGGACAAATTTTCCAGCATCGTTACCAGCAGCAATGTCAAGGTGGGCGGCATAGACTATGTGGCCGACATGATGAACAACCTGGACCGCTCCAGCGAAAAGAATATCTTCGACGGCCTGTCCGCCAAGGATCAGGAGCTGGCCGAGGAGATCCGCAAGCGGATGTTCGTCTTCGAGGATATCATCACCATGGACGACCGCTCCATTCAGCGCTTCGTCCGGGACTGCGACCAGCGGGACCTGGTTCTCTCTCTCAAGGCGGCCAACGACGAGGTGGCAAACAAGCTGTTTACCAACATGTCCACCCGTATGGCCCAGAGTATCCGGGACGACCTGGAGATTACCACCAATGTCCGCATGAAGGACGTGGAGGAGGCCCAGCAGCGCATCGTGGATATCATCCGCGGCCTGGAGGAGAAGGGAGAAATCATCATCCTGAAGGGCGGAAAGGACGATATCATTGCCTAATATATTCAAGCGGTTTTCCCCCTTTAAGGCGGAGACTTACCAGTTCCCCGATACAGAGGAGCTGATTTCAGAGGAGGAACGCCAGGAAAACGCCGGGGAGGAGCCAGCGGAGGACCTTCCGCCCTCCCCGGAGGATGAGGCGCCGGCCCCCACAGAGCCAGAACCCGAGCCGGAGCCCGAACCAGAGGAAAATCCCATCAGCTTCGCCCAGATTCAGGCGGATAAAATTTTAGAGGACGCCCGCCTTCAGGCCCAGCGGATTCTGGAGCTGGCCCAGGAGGAGGCGCAGCAGGAGGCCGGAAAGGTGCGGAAGGCCGCTCAGGACGAGGGCCGCCAAGAAGGTTATGCCCAGGGCATGGCCCAGGCCCGCCAGGAGGCCGCCCAGCTGCGGGAGCAGCAGGCCGCCGACCAGGAGGCCGCTGTGCAGCAGTTCCTCGAAAGAGCCGGGGCTGAGCTGGACCGGCAGCTGGACCAGAGTGTGGATGAGCTGCGGGATCTGGCGATGGCTATTGCTGAAAAAGTGGTGTGTATCAGCCTGCGCAGCAGTGGCGAGGTCATCAGCCGCATGATCCAGACGGCCATCGACAAGCGCAAGCGCCGGGAATGGGTCCACATCTATATCGCCGAGTGCGACGCCAAGCTGCTGGGCCAGGCCCCCGCCTCCCTGGTGTCCGCCCTGTCCGCCCTGTCGGACCGGGTGCGCATTATCCCGATGGCGGACGACGAGTCGGGCACCTGTATCATCGAAATGCCCGATGAGATTGTGGACGCCAGCGCCGCCACACAGCTGAACAATATCCACACCCTGCTGATGGATGCCGCCACAGGCGGCGGAGGCGTCAATTTGTTTTAAAAGGTTTTGAGGGAGCTGCCCATGTCCGTATTTCAGCAAATGATCCGCCAGGTGAACAGCGCAGAGCCCTACAGCCTGACTGGAAAAATTGAAAATATCGTGGGCATGTCCATTGAGGCCTCCGGCGGTCGGGCGGCGGTGGGCGACATCTGCCGCATTTACAACGGCGACTCCGGCGGCCAAGTCACGGCGGAGGTGGTTGGGTTCAAAAATGACCACATCCTCCTCATGCCCTACTCCGATATGAACGGCATCTCCGCGGGCAACTTTGTCCGCAATACAGGGACGCAGCTCACCCTCCGGGTGGGGGAGTTCCTGCGGGGGCGGATCATCAACGCCCTGGGCCAGCCCATTGACGGCAAGCCCCCCTTTGAGGGGGGCACCCCCTACTGTGTGGGCGGCTCCTATATAAACCCCCTCCAGCGCCCCCCTATTCGGGAGCGGATGGAGTTCGGCGTCAAGGCCATTGACGGCATGATTACCATCGGCAAGGGCCAGCGTATCGGCATCTTCGCCGGCACCGGCGTGGGCAAGAGTACCCTGATGGGAATGATTGCCAAAAACGTGAAGGCGGACATCAACGTCATCGCCCTGGTGGGCGAGC
>JAAWAD010000085.1 GCA_022791995.1 Lawsonibacter sp. | reverse complement strand
GATTTTGGAAACCTACGGCGCAGAAAATCCCCCACTTAAAAACGCCATATCAAGGCTTGTCCAACCTTGCTACGGCGTTTTTGGTGTAATTATAGGGGCTGTTTAATTGTCTTTAAGATGTGTGAAATCGTATGATTTCAGCGATTTTCTTTGTTGTGCATATATTGACGGCTCTACTGGACCTGCCGGGGCGACGGGCTCCACCGGTGCTACCGGCGCGCAGGGCCCTGCCGGCCCCGCTGGCCCAACTGGCCCTGCCGGGGCGACGGGCTCCACCGGTGCCACCGGCGCGCAGGGGCCTGCCGGTCCCGCTGGCCCAACTGGCCCTGCCGGGGCGACAGGTGCAACGGGCGCTACCGGCGCGCAGGGTCCTGCCGGTCCCACTGGCCCAACCGGGCCTGCCGGTCCCGCCATCACCCCTGGCCCTGCTGTAGCGAATTTGGGCACAGGCACCGGAACCCCGGAAATCGTGGCCAAAATCAATGAGCTGCTGGCCTCTCTGCGAACCGCCGGCGTCATTGCGACTTGATGTAAGCTGCCGGTGCTCCTCTTCCGGGAGTGCCGGCTCTTTCAAGAGGAGGTTTCTATGGGGAAGTATAAGGTATGTGTCTATGCCATCTGCAAAGATGAGGTCCAATTTGCAGACCGGTGGATGGACTCCATGGGGGAGGCGGACCGGGTCGTGGTTTTGGACACTGGCTCCACCGACGGCACGCCGGAGCGGTTGCGGGCCCGGGGGGCAGAGGTAACGGAGGAGATCATCTCTCCCTGGCGCTTTGACCGGGCCCGGAACCGCTCTCTGGAGCTTGTGCCGGAGGACACCGACATCTGCGTCTGCACCGACCTGGACGAGGTATTCCGGCCCGGCTGGCGAAACGCGTTGGAGACGGCCTGGCGTCCGGGGGCGGGGCAGGCTGTCTACCGCTACACCTGGAGCTTCAACCCGGACGGCTCTGAGGGTGTGGTTTTCTGGATTGAAAAGATCCACGCCCGCCGGGGCTGCCGCTGGGTCCACCCTGTCCACGAGGTGCTGGCCTGGGAGGGGACGCCGGGCCCCACCGTCCGGGCGGAGGGCGTTCAGCTGGACCATCACCCTGACCCGGCCAAGTCCCGGGCACAGTATCTGCCCTTGCTGGAGCTCTCCGTGGCGGAGGACCCGGAAGACGACCGGAACACCCACTATCTGGGGCGGGAGTACATGTACCGGGAGCGGTGGGACGACTGTATTGCCGCTTTGAAGCGGCATCTGGCCATGCCCCGGGCCACCTGGCGGGATGAGCGGGCGGCCTCCATGCGGTACATCGCCAGGGCATACGCGGGGAAGGGAAATCTTCCAGCGGCTCGGGACTGGTACCTGCGGGCTATCGCGGAGGCCCCCCACCTGCGGGAGCCCTACATGGATTTGGCCCTGCTGCTCTACGGGCAGGAGGAGTGGGAGGGGGTGCTCTACTTCACCGGCTGCGCCCTTCAGATCACTCGCCGGCCCAAGACCTACATCTGTGAGGCCGCGCCCTGGGGCAGTCTGCCCCATGACCTGCGCTCCATCGCCTTTTTCCACACCGGGCGGCGGACGGAGGCCCTGGAGGCCGCTCAGGCTGCCCTGGTCCTGGAGCCGGAGAACCCCCGGCTTCAAGAAAACGTACGCTTGCTGGCACTGGAATAGAAAAAGCACTGGAGCGTACCGCTCCAGTGCTTTTGTGCCGGTTCTTCAGCGCACCCGGCGGGCTCCGGCATAGCCCCGGGCCACACCGTCGTACATGCTGCTGATGATAACCCCCGTATTCTCGTCCGAGGCGTGGATAAACTGATTGCCGCCAATGTAAATCCCCACGTGGGAGATGCGCCCGGAGCCGTTCTGTGCGAAGAAGACCAGGTCGCCGGGCTTGAGCTCGCTGCGGGAGACCGCAATGCCGTTGTTCATCTGGGCAGAGGCACTGCGCTCCAGCTTGACGCCGAAGTTGGCAAATACGTATTTGACAAAGCCGGAGCAGTCAAAGCCTCGGGGAGAGGATCCGCCATAGACATAGGGGCAGCCCAAAAACTGCTTGGCATAGGCCACAGCCTGAGCGCCCCGGTCTGTGCGGGCCACCTCAGAGGCGTCCACAATCTTGATATAATCGGCACAGATGTAGCCATCCTCAATGCGATACCAGCCATCCAGGGTCTCCAGCAGCTGGACCACCGTCCCCTCGGACAGCTTTTTCACTTTGTCCCCGCTGGTGCTGGGCTGGGAACGGACGTTCAGGGGGCCCTCCGTCACCTTGCCATAGACGGGCTCGGTCACGGTCTCCAGGGTTTTGGCCTCCTGGGGGTCCACCTTCAAATACTCCCCGGAGACATAGCCCTTGATGTCCTTATAGGAGACCTGATACCAGCCCTCTGCGGTAATGCCAGTAACCTTCACGTCGGTGCCGTCCAGAAGGGACGCCATAGCCGGCCGGTCGGTACCCGGACCGCTGCGTACCCGCAGGCCGCCCTCGGCGTCCACCGTCCCGGTGACGGCAAAGGCGGGCAGGGACAGCAGAGCAACGGACAGCAGGCCGACGGCAGCCTGGGCAGCCAGGCGTTTGTATGAATTCATCGGTTTGAAACTCCTCTTTTGATAAAAGCGGGTCTCCCCCGGGGGAGACGGTTGGATACAACATAGACATGTACATTATACCACACCCGCCTCCGACATACAACCCCGTATTTCGACGCCAGAACTGGAAATTGCTGGATCCCGCTCTCCACCCCGGGGAAGCGCCTCGTCAGGGGTGCAGAAACAGGGCGTGGGTGAACCAGTTGAATACCCACTCCCGCAGAATGGGCGAGATGTCCCACTCCTCCCCAAAGCCGGGCAGCCGCCGGATTTCCTCCCGCCACTGGGCCATAACCGGGGGGACATCCTTGTCAATGCCCCCCTTCCACCGCCGGGCGGTCTGCTTCTGCCACGCTTTCAGGGCCTCCAGCTCCTCCGGGGCCTCCTGCTCCAGAAGCTTCAGCCGGGGCAGCATCTCCTCCGCCAGAAGCCGCCACCGCGGGAGACGGCGCTCCTCCGACAGGGTAAGGGGCCGCTCCAGGGCGGGGATGGCGTACCGCCGGAGCTTGTCCTCCAGCACCTCCAGGGCCTGGGGCAGCTGGGATACCGTCCCGATCTGGTAACAGACGCACTCCATGGGCCCGGGGGAGGCAAGCGGACTGGCCAGCTCCGCCGGGTCCGGCTGCTGCCGGGCCGGCCAGGACAGAACCCGCCAGGGCGTGTTGGCGATGCCATTCCACTCGTACCAGTCAGGGACATGCCCTCCGCCAATCCAATACCAGTTGATGGACAGCTCGCCCCGGCCGCTCTGATAGCATCGGTTCACCGGAAGAAAGTCGTACCAATATCCCGGCCGCTCCCGGACAAAGCCATAGGTCCCGCCGGACTCGCTCAAAAAATGAAATTCCGGGAACTGTGTCTCGATCATCTTCACCAGCGGTCTTTTCACCGCAACACTACGAAGGGCCATAAAAATCCCCCTTATTTGTTGGAAGGGCCGGGGGATTCCCCGGCCCTTTCCACTCAAGCATCCTTTGACATAGCGATTTTGTCCAGGAGCTCGACAATCTCTTCTCTGGTATAGGTATCCTTTTCGCCACTGGAGAAGATCAGGCGCAGGTCATAAATCGTTGCCTTCTCGATCACTGCATAATCCTTTTCGGTCAACATCGTGATTCCCTTCTCGTTTTACGCCTTGGGCGGGGTCCAGGCGGTGGGGGTCTGGGGGTCGTCGGTGTCAAAGACGGACTTGGCGGATGCGGCCAGCCCGGCCAGCCCCTGGAGCTCGCTGGGGATGATGATCTTTGTGGCCCGGCCGTCGGCGATGGCCTGGAAGGCCTCCAGCGCCTTGATGGTGAGCACCCCCTGCCCGGGATCGGCCTCGTTGATGAGGCGGATGGCGTCCGCCGTGGCCTGCTGGACCTTCAGGATGGCCTCAGCCTGGGCCTCAGCCTCCAGGATCTTGGCCTCCTTGGCGCCCTGGGCCTGGAGAATCGCGGCCTGCTTGGCGGCGTCGGCCCGGAGAATCGCGGCCTGCTTCTCGCCCTCGGCCACCAGGATTTGGGACTGCTTCTGGCCCTCGGCCTGGAGGATGGCCTCCCGGCGCTCCCGCTCAGCCCGCATCTGCTTCTCCATGGACTCCTGGATATCCCGAGGAGGCATGATGTTTTTCAGCTCCACCCGGTTCACCTTGATGCCCCAGGGGTCGGTGGCCTCGTCCAACAGCGAGCGCATTTTGGTGTTGATGTGGTC
>JAAWAD010000084.1 GCA_022791995.1 Lawsonibacter sp. | reverse complement strand
CTGCTGACGGATGATGAAGTGACGCCGTGGCTCCATAATACTGGAATGGCCTCGGCAAAATTGACGGCTTTGCAGCCAGGCTTGGATGGTGCTGCCGTCTGATCACCAGCGGATGCGCACTCTCTGTTGTGGTACCGCAATATAGTAAGAAGTACCAGCCATGAGGCTGGTACTTCTTTTGCCATACCAAATCCTTTTCGTTTGTCGTAAAACTGTCGTAAAATTCAAATGTGCATCTCAGACTTCGTAACAATTTTTTGAATTTACACCATGCTTTTCAGCGATATGGTCCGTTTTTCTAATTTCTAATGCCGATTTTTAGTCCAGCGGCTTCATCGTGGGGAAGAGAATCACATCCCGAATGGAGTCGGATCCGGTGAGCAGCATGACGCAGCGGTCAATGCCAATTCCCAGGCCGCCGGTGGGAGGCATTCCATATTCCAGGGCGGTAAGGAAGTCCTCATCCATCATGCCGGCCTCGTCGTCTCCTTTATCCCGCAGCTCCACCTGCTTCTGGAAGCGCTGGCGCTGGTCGATGGGGTCATTGAGCTCGGAGAACGCGTTGCCCATCTCGCTGCGGCAGATGAACAGCTCAAAGCGCTCTGTCAAGCGGGGGTCAGCAGGGGACCGCTTTGCCAAGGGAGAGACGTCCACCGGGTGCATGGTAATAAAGGTAGGCTGAATCAGCTTCTCCTCCACCCGCTGGTCAAAGCACTCGTACAGGGCGTTGCCCCAGGTCTTGTCGGCGGTCTCGGACAGCTCCACACCGATGGAGCGGGCAGCGGTCACTGCCTCCTCATCCGAGGCAATCGCCATAAAGTCAATGCCTGTATACTGCTTCACCGCCTCCGCCATGGTCAGCCTCGGCCAGCCGGGGGTGAGATCAATCTCCTCTCCCTGCCACTGGACCTGATAGATGCCCAGCAGCTTCTGGGCAGCGGAGGACAGCAGATCCTCAAACAGGTCCATCATGTCGTTGAAGTCGGCATAGGCCTGATAGAGCTCAATGGTGGTGAACTCCGGGTTGTGCTTGGGATCCATCCCCTCGTTGCGGAAAATACGCCCAATCTCATACACCCGATCCATTCCGCCCACAATCAGCCGCTTCAGAGGCAGCTCGGTGGCAATGCGCATATACATGTCGATATCCAGTGTATTGTGATGGGTAATGAAGGGCCGTGCCGTGGCCCCGCCGGAGATGGTGTTCAGCACCGGGGTTTCCACCTCGACAAAGCCCCGGCCATCCATAAAGTCCCGGACATGCTTGATAAACCGGGAGCGGAGGACAAAGGTGCGCTTCACCTCCGGATTGACAATCAGATCCACATACCGCTGGCGGTAGCGGAGCTCCTGATTGGTCAGACCGTGGAACTTTTCCGGCAGGGGCAGCAGGGACTTGGAGAGCAACTGGGCCTGGGACACCCGGACAGACATCTCTCCCCGCTGGGTGCGGAAGACAGTGCCGTGGATGCCCACAATATCCCCGATGTCGTATTTTTTGAAACGGGCGTAGACCGCCTCGTCCATCTCGTCCTTCCGGGCATAGAGCTGGATGCGCCCCGATTTGTCCTGAAGGTCGCAGAAGGACACCTTCCCCATCCCCCGCTTGGACATGAGGCGACCGGCGATGGACACCGCCTGCCCCTCCAGGGCGTCAAAGTTGGCCTTAATGTTGGCCGAGTCGTTGTCCACCTGGAAACGGGTGATTTGGAAGGGATCGGCTCCGCTCTCCTGAAGCTCCTTTAGCTTGTCCCGGCGGACCTGAAGCAGCTGGGACAGGTTCTCCTGCTCAGGGGCGGCGCTGGGTTGATTCTTGTCGGCCATATGGGACCTCTCCTATCTGTACTGTATCCTGGAGCTTTACCGCTCCACTTTTAAAATCTTATACTCCACAGGACCGGCGGGGGCGTCCACCGTGATGTCGTCCCCGGCGTTTTTGCCCAGCAGGGCTCTGCCAAAGGGGGAGTCCTCCGAGATAGCCCCGTTCATCGGGTCGGCCTCCTGCGAGCCTACCACCTTATATACCTGCTCCTCGTCAAACTCCTTGTCCAGCACGGTGACTGTGGAGCCCAGGCGGATATAGTCCCCGGCTGTGTCCTCCTCGTCAATCACCACATAGTTGGCCAGGATCTCTTCCACCTGGGCGATACGGGAGTGGAGCTTGCCCTGCTCGTTTTTGGCCTCATCATACTCGCTGTTCTCCGACAGGTCGCCAAAGGAGCGGGCCTCCTTCAGCAGCTCGGCCACTTCCTTCTCCCGAACGGTTTTCAGATAGTTCAGCTCCTCCTGGAGCTCCTGGAGCCGCTGGGGGCTCAGCTTGTATTCTTTTGCCATGGGACAATCCACACCTTTCCAATATTCGGCAATACAACACGCCAAGACACCTCCTCTCCCCGAAACGGAGAGGAAGCTGTCCTGTTTTATCCATTCTGTGCAGTATTTTTATTATAGGATTTTCCAGGACGTCTGTCAAGTGATTTTTAAGCGGCTGCTCTCCAGGCAGCCCCCCTCCCAAAGGGCGGCCAGCAGAGGCAAATCGGTCTGGTCCTCCTCTTTCAGCATAGGGGCGCTCAGCGTCAGGTCCCCCAGGTCGGGGCGGGGACCGTAGAGGGACAAAACAGCCTTCTCCGGCTGCTGGACCACCGGGGAGAAGCACAGCGCCACCTGCCCCCCCTCCTCTGGCGGGAGAATGGGAATTCCATACTCCCACCGCAGACGGCGGGACAGCTCCTCTCCTCCTCTGGGGGCGTCGATAATCAGGCGGCGCACCAGAGGGCACAGGGCCTGGGCCGTCCGTTCCATATCCCGGTCTGCCCGGGCTCCCCGCAGGGCCACCACCCCCCGACCGGGGTCCAGCCCCTGTCGGGCCATGGCCGTGAGCGCCAAGGGGACACTCTGGGCCCGAACCAGCGGGAGCGGATCCACAGGCCGCAGCCCCCAGGCCTCCAGCAGGGGCCACCTGTCAAATCCCTGGGGCGCCAGCGTGTGTACAGCGCCTCCGCAGTGCAGCGCCCGCCCCGCCCGGCGCAGGCGGAACTCGCCCAGCCAGCCGACGGGATCCGCCCGGCTGCACAGCACCGGCAGCCCATACAGGCTGTCCCGCTCCGCCCGCCCCCAGCCCCGGCTGTCCAATTTCAGCACTCCCAGCAAGGTCCATCCCTCCCCGGTAAGCATATGCCGGAGAAAACAGGGTATGCACCCTGATAATTTTTCAGAGGGACTTGCGCGGCGGACGGTTTTCGTCTATACTGGAGAAGTAAAATTCTGAACAGAAAAGGGGCGAATTTCTATGGCTGAGAACAGCCGCAGCGTCAAGCTGGGCGAGATCATTCAAGAGTTCAATCTGGAAGTTCTAAACGCGGGGACTGACTTTGAAAAAATCCCCCTGTACACGGTGGACGTAAGCCGTCCCGGTCTTCCCTTGGCCGGCTTTTTCCAGCACTTCGACGCCCAGCGTCTGCTGCTGCTGGGCCGGACGGAGAACGCCTTTGTGGAGGAGATGCCCCATGCCCAGCGGCTGGAAATCTTCGGCAAAATGTTTTCCTATGACCTGCCTGGAATCATTGTCACCCGGGGACTGGATGTGTGCCCGGAGTGCCTGGAGAAGGCCAGGGAATACGGCTGCACCGTTCTGCGTACACCGGCCCGCACCTCTGCTTTTATGAGCGCCCTCATCGCCAGTCTGTACAACCGGCTGGCCCCCCAGATCACCCGCTCCGGGGTGATGATGGAGATCTATGGAGAGGGCGTCATGTTCCAAGGAGAGTCCGGCGTGGGCAAGAGCGAGGTGGCCATCGAGCTCATCAAACGGGGCCACCGCATCATTGCCGACGACGCGGTAGAGATCAAAAAGACCCTTCAGGGCGCCTTGGAGGCCCAAGCGCCAGAGCTGATCCGGTACTACATGGAGCTGCGGGGCATCGGCGTGGTGGATGTACGCCGCCTGTTCGGCATGGGTGCGGTAAAGGATAAACAGGAAATTGATTTGATTGTCAACCTGGAACCCTGGAACGACCACGCGGTGTACGACCGCCTGGGGCTGGAGCTGGCCCATACGGAAATTTTAGGCGTCAGCGTGCCCTCCATCACCATTCCCGTCAAGCCCGGTCGGAACCTGGCCAGCATTGTAGAGGTGGCTGCGATGAACAACCGCCACCGGAAAATGGGACACAATGCCGCTCTGGAGCTGACCCAGCGGATGGATCAGCACTTTGAACTGCTGATGGCGGAAGGAGAGGGAAAATAAGATGTACTACATCGGCATCGACGTGGGAGGCACCAATCTGGTATCCGGCCTTGTGGACGAGAAAGGACATATTCTGGACAAGGTGAGCCATCCGGTGGACAAGGATATGACCGCGGACGCGCTGTGCGCCGAGCTGGCCCGTCTGGCCAAAAAGGTCTGCGAGATGGGCAGCGTACCCTACAGCGAAATCGCGGCGGTAGGGGTCGGTCTGCCCGGTCAGGTGGACAACAAGCGGGGCGTGGTGGTGCAGACGCCCAACATGGCCTTTGAGAACACCCCCTTCCGGGAGCTGTTTCAGGCCGTGTGGGACGTACCCGTCTTCCTGGGCAACGACGCCAACTGCGCCGCTATCGGGGAATACTGGGCTGGAGCGGCCAAGGGCTGCGACCCGGCAGTGGTCATTACCCTGGGCACCGGCATCGGGGGCGGTATGGTGATGGACGGAAAGCTGTTCACCGGCTATGCCAACTCCGGGATGGAGGTGGGCCATATGGTAATCAAGCCCAACGGCATTCTGTGCGGCTGCGGCAACCGGGGCTGCTGGGAGCAGTATGGCTCCGCCACTGCCCTGATCCGTCTGACCCAGCTGGAGATGGAGCGGGACAAGAGCAGCGCCTTATGGGAGCTGTGCGAAGGGGACCGGTTCAAGGCCCAGGGCCGCACCGCCTTCCAGGGGGCCCGCCTGGGGGACGCGGCGGCCAGACGGGTGCTGGACATCTACCTCCAGGGCCTGTCCATCGGCATTATCAATCTGATTAACATCCTCCAGCCCGAGATCGTCTGCCTGGGCGGCGGCGTCAGCAACGCTGAGGACGACCTGCTTCTGGACCCCCTGCGGGTTCTGGTCCGTCAGGGTACTTTTGACAAGAAGAACCCCACCCGCCTGGAGAAGGCCTCTCTGGGCAACGACGCCGGCGTGGTGGGCGCCGCCCTGCTGTGCAATATGGTATAAGAGCTCTCTTCCGCCTGTATACAGGGGCCGGCGCCTGCGCCGGCCCTTTTCTAACCTCTTCTATTCTGGAGAAGAATCTGCTATAATAATACAAAACAGCCTTTGTGTGTGCTGCACAGAATTGGAGGCCCCCTATGGATCGTTTTTCCGCATTAGAGGCCGAGCTGGCCCGCCGCTGCCCCGGCCTGGAGCTGCGCTCTGAGGAACCTATGTCCAAACACACCACCTTCCGCATCGGCGGCCCCGCCCGCCTGATGGCCCTGCCCAAGACAATGGAAAAGGCCCAGACTATACTCAAAACGGCGGCAGAGCTGGGCGTGGATCCCTTTTTCCTGGGCAACGGCTCCAACCTGCTGGTAGCCGACCGCGGATATCCGGGCTTTGTGGTTAAGCTGGTGGGGGAGTTTGAAGAGATTTGTTTCCACCCCGCTCCAAAGGGAGGAAGGCCCTTGCTGACGGCGGGGGGAGCTGCGCTGCTGTCCACCCTGTCCAAAACGGCACTGCACTGGGGTCTCACCGGTCTGGAGTTCGCCAGCGGCATCCCGGGGAGCGTGGGAGGCGCTGTGACCATGAACGCCGGGGCCTATGGCGGCGAGATTGCCCAGGTGCTGGAGGAGGTCACCGCCCTGGATTTGGAGGGAAACCGGCGGACCTTCTCCGCCGGGTCGTGCGGCTTCGGCTACCGGAGGAGCGTCTTTTCTGGCGGAGACTTTTTGATTTTGGAGGCCACTTTCCAGCTGGACCCGGGGAACCCCGCCGCCATCAAGGCCCGCATGGATGAGCTGGCTGCCCAGCGGAAGGCCAAGCAGCCCCTGGAGTTCCCCAGCGCCGGCTCCACCTTCAAGCGCCCCCCGGGCTACTTCGCCGCCGCCCTCATCGACCAGTGCGGCCTGAAGGGCCTCACCGTGGGCGGGGCCCAGGTATCCGAGAAGCACGCCGGCTTTGTCATCAACCGGGGAGGCGCCTCCTGCGCCGATGTGCTGGCGCTGGCAGACCAGGTGAAGGAGCGGGTTTTCCAACAGACCAACGTGGAGCTGGAGCTGGAGATCAAGGTCCTGGGGAGCGGAATGTAAGAGCGCACATCGTGCGCCCCTACACACCCAAATCTGCCACGTAAGACACCCAAAAGAGAGAGGGATACCGATGGAATTTGTCATCATCTCTGGCCTGTCTGGGGCAGGCAAAAGCAAGGCGGCTACATTTTTAGAGGACATGGGCTTTTTCTGCGTGGACAATCTCCCCGCCCCCCTCATCCCCAAGTTCGCCGAGCTGGGCATGGCCGGGACGGGGGAATATGGCCGGGTGGCGTTGGTTACAGACGTGCGTGGGGGCACCAATTTCCACGACCTGTTCCAGGCTCTGGACACCCTGAAGGCCATGAAGTGCGCCTGCCGCATCCTGTTCATGGAGGCCTCTACCGAGGCCATCATCAAGCGGTATAAGGAGACCCGCCGCTCCCACCCCCTGGCGGAGGAGTGCAGCAGCCTGGAGGAGGCCATCGAGCTGGAGCGCTGGATGTTGTCCCCTTTGCGGGAGCGGGCGGAATACATTTTAAACACCTCCCGCCTGTCCACCTCCCGTCTCAAGGGAGAGCTGCGCCGCCTGTTCGCCAAGGGCGGCGAGGGGCGGATGGACGTACAGGTCATGTCCTTCGGCTTCAAGCATGGGATTCCGATGGAAGCCGACCTGGTCTTCGATGTGCGCTTTCTGCCCAACCCCTACTATGTAACCGAGCTGCGCCCCCTCACCGGCCTGGACACCGGGGTGCGGGATTACGTGTTTCAAAGCCCCGACGCCGAGGCACTGATGGAGCGGCTGTGGGGACTGGTGGGCTGGCTTTTGCCCCGATACGAGGAGGAGGGGAAGGCTGGCCTAGTCATTGCGGTAGGCTGCACCGGAGGGCACCACCGGTCGGTGGCCGTCACCCACGCATTGGCCGAAAAAATCCGGGCAGAGGGCTGGCCCATCGCTGAGAACCACCGGGACCTGGGCAGAACGTGAGAGGAGAGAGCGTAATGGAGTCAATTTATGAAAAAATCCGGGCCGCCGCCGGAAAAGAGGGGGTTCTGCCCCAGGGCTTCTCCATCCAGCCGGAGCCCACCGACCCCAATGCCCTGCGCTTTGCGGATGGGGCAAAGGACGGCATCGTCTTCTACCACGCCGGCGGAGGCAGCAACAAGGAACTGCTGGAGAGACTGGAGACGATTACGAACACTGTGGCCTGTGGGGGGAGCTATGAGGCGGCCGCCACCGAGCTGGCCGCCTGCTTCGGCGAGAACGACGGAATGTTGGGCTGCACCGACGGCCTCCAGGAATGGATTGTGGCGCACCGCGCCGGGCTGGACGCCAGCCGGCTGTTCACCTTTGCCACCGCACTGCTTACCCAAAGCGCCAGCCTGGGCGCAATCAAGTACGCTCTGACCGTCCTGGAGCTGATGGCCGGCACCAAGGGAAAATGGCGGGACGTGGTTCGGGCCCTGGCTCTGTCCGACGAGCTGACCCTGTTCTGTGCCTTTGTGGCCAGCCGCTGGGACAACGGAGACGACGTCCTGTTCGACATGGCCCGGAAGACCCGGGGCTGGGGCCGGATCCACGCCATCCGGGAGATAACGTCCCCCAACGAGGTGGCGGAGGAGTGGCTGCTGGATGAGGGATGGAACAACGACGTGCTGCCCGCCTACACTGCCCTGGACTGCGCCGAAAAGGGGAAGCTGATGAAGCGGCTGGAGCAGCCAATGACCCGGACGCAGCTGGACGCCGCCGGCGGGCTCATCCGGGCCCTGCTGGACGAAGGGCCCTGCCGGAACTTCTCCGCAATGGACGACGGCGTCCCCCTGCTGATCGCCTATCTGACTCAGGTCCAGCGGGCGGAGCAGCCCAACGAAGAGGACCGGCAGACCGTCCAGACCATTCTGGAGGCGGCAGAGCAGCCGGGCCTGCCTCAGCTCCAGGAGCGGGCCCGGAATGTACTTGCCGCGATAAATGAGGGAAGCACAAATGTCTGAATCCTACCCCCCCCTCCAGCAGTGGGAGCGGGGGCCCAAGATCACCGCCATCGGCGGCGGGACGGGGCTGTCCACCATGCTGCGGGGTCTGAAAAAATACACCAAAAACCTGACCGCCGTCGTCACCGTGGCGGACAACGGGGGCGGCTCCGGGGTGCTGCGCCAGGACCTGGGAATGCCCCCGCCAGGGGATATCCGCCACTGCATGGAGGCCTTGGCCAACACCGAGCCCATTATGGAGCGCCTGCTCACCTACCGCTTCGCGGAGGGCTCCTTGGCAGGACAGTCCTTCGGCAACCTGATTCTGGCCGCCCTCAATGGGGTCACGGGCTCCTTTGAGGAGGCGGTGCGTCAGATGAGCCATGTGCTGGCCATCACCGGACAGGTGATCCCTGTGACCAGCGCCGACGTCCAGCTAGAGGCCGTCTTTGAAAACGGAGCCCGGGTGGTGGGAGAGTCCCAAATTTGCAGCTTCAAAAAGGAGCAGGACTGCCGCATTGACCACGTGACCCTGATTCCCGAACATCCCACGCCCCTTCCCGCCGCCCTGGAGGCCATCCGAGAGGCCGATCTGATTCTTCTTGGACCGGGGAGCCTGTATACCAGCATCATCCCCAACTTGCTGGTGGAGGGGGTGGCCCAGGCGGTAATCCAGTCCGACGCCCCCAAAATCTATGTGTGCAATATCATGACCCAGGAGGGGGAGACAGAGGAGTACACCGCCGCCGACCATATCGAGGCCCTGCTGGCCCACGGAGGCCCCGGTCTGGTTGACCTGTGCCTTGCCAATTCCGCCCCGGTAGGCCCCGGCCTGGTGGAGAAATACCGGGAGGAGGACGCCGCCCCCCTGGAGATGGACCGGGACCGGATCGCCGCCCTGGGTCTGGAACTGGTGGAGCGCCCCCTTACGGCCGGAGCCCAGGACTTTGCCCGCCACGACTCCGACAAGCTGGCCCAGGCCCTGCTGGAGATCTACCGCAGCCGGACTGTGCGCATTTTTCGGGGCGAACGGCGGTATATTTTGGAGGAATAAGCTATGTCCTTTGCGGGTGACGTGAAAAACGAGCTGTGCCGCATTCCCCTGAACCGGGCATGCTGCACCCAGGCGGAGGCCTATGGTGCCCTGCTGTGCTGCAATACCTTCGACGGGCGGGAGGTGCGCATTGTCACGGAACACGCCGCTTTCGCCCAGCGTCTGCCGGTTCTGTTTCAAAAGTCCTTTCAAACCGCCTTTGACCGCCTGCCTCAGGGGGAGGGGAAACAGATATTCGCCCTCTCCGACCCCAACAAGCTAGCCGCCATCCACCACGCCTACGGCTGGGATTCTAGGTCGCTGTCCCTCCATGTGAACTTTGCCGTGCTGGAGGAGAGCTGCTGCCGCGCCGCCTTTCTCCGGGGGGCCTTTCTGGCAGGGGGCTCTGTCACCGATCCCCGGAAGAGCTACCATCTGGAGCTGAGTACCTCCCATCTCAGCGTCAGCCGGGAGATGCTGGTGCTGATGCGGGAGATGAATCTGGAACCCAAGCTGGCCCGGCGGAAGGGCAATGCGGTCATCTATTTGAAGCAGAGCGAGCGGATTGAGAACTTTCTTACCGCCATCGGCGCCCCCTTGGCCGCCATGGAGTTCATGAACGCCAAAGCGGAGCGCGACCTGCGGGGGAGCGTCAACCGCCGGGTGAACTGCGACGCCGCCAACCTAGACAAGGTTGTGGAGGCCGCTATGGCCCAGACAGAGGCCATCCGCACTCTGGAGACCCGGGGCCAGCTGACTGCTCTGCCAGACAAGCTGCGGGAAGCCGCCGCCCTTCGGATCGCCCACCCGGAGGACACCCTGGCTCAGTTGGCCGAGCGGTGTGACCCGCCCGTCACCAAGTCAGCTCTCAACCACCGGCTGCGCAAGCTGGTGGAGCTGGCACAACGGTAGGAACGGCCCGCATCCCCCGGACAAAATATTACACAAGGAGTAACATCATGCCAAGCTGTACCTTCCGCCCCGCCGTCCCCGGAGACGAGGCGCTGATTCTCTCCTTTATCCGCGCCCTGGCCGACTATGAACACATGTCCGACCAGGTAGTCGCCACACCGGAGCTGCTGCGGGAGTGGATTTTTGAAAAACAAAAGGCGGAGGTCCTCTTTGCCGTGGCTGAGGGAAACGAGGTGGGCTTCGCTCTGTTCTTCCATAACTTTTCCACCTTCCTGGGCCGGGCAGGCGTCTATCTGGAGGACCTGTTCGTCCTCCCCCAGGCCCGGGGAAGCGGCTATGGAAAGGCCCTCCTACAGGAGCTGGCCCGCATCACCCGGGAGCGGGGCTGCGGACGGCTGGAGTGGGCCTGCCTGGACTGGAACCGGCCCTCCATCGACTTCTATACCAAGCGAATGCGCGCCGTTCCCATGGACCAGTGGACCACCTACCGCCTGACCGGGGAGACCCTGGAGGAGGCCGCGGACCCAGAGCACGCAGGCACTGTGCAGGAGCGTCAGGCCTCGGGGGAAGAGGCTGCAAAAATGAAAGGAGGGTGAGCCATGTCCTTTGTTCACTTACATCTCCACACGGAATTCTCTCTGCTGGACGGGGCCTGCCGGATTGACAAGCTGGTGGAGCGCGTGAAGGAGCTGGGCCAGGAGGCCGTGGCCATTACGGACCACGGCTGCATGTACGGGGTGGTGGACTTCTACCGGGCCTGCAAAAAGGCCGGCATTAAGCCTATCATCGGCTGCGAGGTCTATGTGGCCCCCCGGGGCCGCACCCGGTTCCAGAAAATCCACGAGCTGGACTCCGGCTACAGCCACCTGGTTCTGCTGTGCCGGAACGAGGAGGGCTACCGGAATCTGTCCTATATGGTCTCCCAGGCCTATCTGGAGGGCTTTTACACCAAGCCACGCATTGATATGGACCTGCTGCGCGCCCACTGCAAGGGGCTGATCGCCTGCTCTGCCTGTCTGGCGGGCGAGCTGCCCAAGCTGCTGGCGGCGGAGGAGTATGAACAAGCCAGAAAAATTGCTCTGGAGATGCGGGAGCTCTTTGGCCCGGACGGCTACTATCTGGAGCTCCAGGACCACGGCATCGATGTGCAGAAGCGGGTCAACGCTGGCCTGTTCCGCCTCCACGAGGAGACAGACATCCCCCTGATTGCCACCAACGACGCCCACTACCTGCGCCGGGAGGACGCGGAAACCCAGGACATCCTCATGTGTATCCAGATGAAGAAAACCCTGGACGACCCGGACCGTCTGAAATTCGAGAGCGACCAGTTCTATGTGAAGTCGGAGGAGGAGATGGCCGCCCTCTTCCCCCACTGCCCCGAGGCCCTGGAAAACACCGGGAAAATTGCCCAGCTGTGTAATCTGGAGTTTGAATTCGGCACGTATCACCTGCCTGCCTTCCGGCTGCCTCCTGGCTGGGACAGCAGCGACGCCTATTTTGACCACCTGTGCCAGGAGGGCTTTCAGCGCCGCTACGCCAACCCGCCCCAGGACTACCGGGACAGGCTCTACGCCGAGATGGACATGATACGGCAGATGGGCTTTGTGGATTACTTTCTGATTGTTTCTGACTTTATCGCCTTCGCCAAGGGAAAGGGTATCCCGGTGGGCCCCGGCCGGGGCTCCGCCGCCGGCTCTATCGTGGCCTACTGCCTGGACATCACCGATGTGGACCCCATGCGGTTCGGCCTGTATTTTGAGCGGTTCCTGAACCCGGAGCGGGTGTCTATGCCCGACATTGACATTGACTTCTGCATCCGCCGCCGGCAGGAAGTCATCGACTATGTGAAGGGGAAGTACGGCGCGGACCATGTGGCCAACATTGTCACGTTTGGCACGTTGAAGGCACGGGCCGCCATCCGGGATGTGGGCCGGGTGCTGAATCTCCCCTATGCCGAGGTGGACAGTATCGCCAAGCAGGTCCCCTTTGACAAGGACATGACCCTGGAAAAGGCCCTTGTTCTGTCCAAGCCGCTGAAGGATGCCTACAGCGGGGACAGCCGGATCAAAAAATTGATCGACGTCGCCCGGGACATCGAGGGAATGCCCCGGAACGCCTCCACCCATGCCGCCGGTGTAGTCATCACAAAGCGCCCGGTGTATGAATATGTTCCCCTGTCTGCTAACGATGGCCTGCCTGTCACCCAGTACATTATGACCACCCTGGAGGAGCTGGGCCTGCTGAAAATGGACTTTCTGGGCCTGCGCAACCTGACCATTCTGGATGACGCCGCCCGGATGGTGCAGAAAACGGAGCCCGGTTTCACGCTGCGGGACATCCCAGACAGCGACCCAGCCACCATGGCCATGCTGTGCGAGGGAAAAACCTCCGGCGTGTTCCAGCTGGAGTCCGCCGGCATGACCGGACTTTGCGTCAGTATGCAGCCCAAAACCATCGAAGACATCTGTGCCGTTGTGGCTCTGTACCGCCCCGGCCCCATGGACAACATCCCCCGGTTCCTGGCCTGTAAGCAGGACCCCTCCAAGATTGTCTACGAGCACCCCTCCCTGAAGCCCATTCTGTCCTCCACCTACGGTGTGATGGTCTATCAGGAGCAGGTCATCCAGATTTTCCAGCAGCTGGCAGGGTATTCCCTGGGCCAGGCGGACATGGTGCGCCGGGCCATCTCCAAGAAAAAGGAGAAAGAGATTAAACGGGAGCGAGAGGCTTTTATCTACGGGGACAAGGCCCGGGGCATCCCCGGCTGCATCGCCAACGGCATCCCGGAGGAGACCGCCAAGACCATCTATGACCAGATCTTCGATTTTGCTGACTACGCCTTCAACAAGGCCCACTCCCTGGTCTATGCCATTGTGGCCAACCAGACCGCCTGGTTCAAATGCCATCACCCACGGGAGTATATGTCCGCTCTGCTCACCTCGGTGCTGGACTCCACCGAGAAGGTGGCCGAGTATATCGCTGAGTGCCGGAGCATGGGCATCCAGGTGCTCCCCCCGGATATCAACCAGTCGGATGTGGACTTTACTGTGGCGGAGGGGAATATCCGCTTCGGACTGGCCGCTTTGAAGGGCGTGGGCCGGTCCCTTATTCAAAGACTGATTGAGCAGCGGCAGCTGGGCGGACCTTTTATTAGCTTTATGGACTTCTGTAACCGGATGTACGACCAGGATTTAAACCAGCGTGCGCTGGAGAGCCTGATTAAAAGCGGCGCCTTTGACCGCATGGGCTGCCGCCGCTCCCAGCTGATGGAGGTCTGCGGCCAGGTGCTGGACAGCATTGCCGCCGGGCGAAAGCGCAATCTGGAGGGGCAGCTGGATCTGTTCGGCTTCGGAGAACAGGAGACGCACACCGCCCAGGCGGAGGCCGAGCTGCCCAACCTGCCGGAGTACTCCGCCCAGGAGCTGATGCGCATGGAGAAGGAGACCACCGGTCTCTACCTGTCCGGCCACCCCATGGACCAGTATCGGGAGCTGGTCCGGCGGAAGGGTGCGGTCTCCATTGGTTCCATCCTGTCCGATTTCCGGCAGGAAGACGGGCCCAGGGAGTATCGGGACGGCCAGCGGGTAACGATTGCTGGTCTGGTTGCCTCTCACAAAAGCCGCACCACCCGAAACAACACTATGATGGCCTACGTGAATCTGGAGGATGACACCGCAGGGATGGAGCTGCTCTGCTTCTCCCGTGTACTGGAGGAGAGCGGTGGCTTGATTCAGACGGGCTCTGTCATTTTGGTGGAGGGGAAGATTTCTGTACGGGAGGAGAAGGAACCCCAGATCATGGTGGATTCCATCCGGCCCCTGGATGACCTGGCCCAGGCCCTGCCCCCCGCAGAGCGTCTGTGGATCCGCCTGCCCAGCCAGACCGATCCTGCCCTGCGGAAAATCCGTCTGGTGTTGTCCTTCTTCCCCGGGGAAAACAGCGTGGTTCTCTGCTTTGCAGACAGCAAAAAGCGCCTGGGCTCCCGCTGTGAGCTCCACCCCGCGCTCCTGGACGATCTGGTGGAGCGGCTGGGTCAGGAGAATGTTGTTGTAACCGCAGCGACATAGCAAACGCACAAAACAAGTCGAGAGACACAAAACGCAAGAGGAGGAACCTTGTATGACACCCATTACATTAGGAAAAACCGGCATTACCATTGAGAAGAACGGCTTTGGCTGTCTGCCCATCCAGCGGGACTCCAGGGAAGTGGCCGTTCACCTGCTTCGGAAGGCCTTAGATGGGGGTATGACCTATTTCGACACCGCCCGTGCCTACAGCGACAGCGAGGAAAAGCTGGGCTATGCCTTCCAGGGCCTGCGGGATAAACTGATTATCGCAACCAAAACCATGGCCCAGACCGGCGAGGCCCTGAAAAAGGACCTAGAAACCAGTCTGCGCACCCTGGGCACCGACTATATCGACATCTATCAGTTTCATAATCCCGCCTTCTGCCCCAAGCCAGGGGGAGAGGACGGCCTGTACGACGCCGCTTTGGAGGCGCAAGCCCAGGGCAAGATCCGCTTCATCTCCATCACCAACCACCGGTTGGCCGTGGCCAAGGAGGCCATTGCCTCCGGCCTGTACGCCACGCTCCAGTTCCCCTACAGCTATCTGTCCGGCCCTCAGGAGCAGGAGCTGGTGGACCTGTGTACCCAGGCGAATATGGGCTTTATCGCGATGAAGGGGATGGCCGGCGGGCTGATTCAAAACGGCATGGCCGCCGCCGCCTTTATGGCCCAGCAGCCTGCGGTGGTTCCCATCTGGGGCGTACAGCACGAGTGGGAGCTGGACCAGTTCCTGGCCTGCGTCCAGGAGACCCCGGCCATGACCCCGGAGTATCAGGCGGTCATCGACAAGGACCGGAAGGAGCTGGCCGGGGACTTCTGCCGGGGCTGCGGCTACTGTATGCCCTGCCCGGTCGGCATTGAGATCAACACCTGTGCCCGGGTCTCTCTCCTGCTGCGCCGGGCCCCCACCCAGGACTGGCTCACCCCGGCGGTGCAGGCCAAGATGGAGAAGGTGAAGGACTGCCTCCACTGCGGCCAGTGCAGCCGGAAGTGTCCATATGGGCTGGACACCCCCCGCCTGCTGGAGGAGAACTACCGGGACTATCAAACCTTTCTGAAGTGAACGTTCAACTCAATCTCTTCGGAAAATAAGCTTAGACAAACTCCGTACTTTGTGGTACAATAGTGGCAAAGCCAATGTCTTCCGCTGGACTATATCAGGAGGTGCGTCTCATGAAATGCCCGTACTGTGCCCACCCGGAGAGTAAGGTTGTGGATTCCCGCCCCGCGGATGAGGGAGCCAGCATCCGCCGCCGCCGGGAGTGTCTGTCCTGCCACAGGCGCTTTACCACCTACGAGACCATGGAGAGCCTGCCGCTGATGGTAGTCAAGCGGGACGGCAGCTGCCAGAGCTTCGATCGGAACAAAATTATGAGCGGGCTGATTCGGGCCTGCGAAAAACGGCCGGTGGCCTACCACGACCTGGAGGCAATGGTTTCTGAAATCGAGCAGTGCCTCCAGAGCCGCCTGGAACGGGAGGTACCCTCCACCCAAATCGGCGAGCTGGTGATGGACGGTCTGAAAAAGGTGGACGAGGTTGCCTATGTGCGCTTCGCCTCCGTATACCGCCAGTTCAAGGACATCAACACCTTTATGGACGAGCTTTCCAAGCTGCTTCAGGATAAGTAAAAATCAGGGACAGAAATCCAGCTGGATATCTGTCCCATTTTGTTTGCCTCAGTCCTTCCAGGTAAACAGCTCCTCCCCATGGACCAGGGCGTTCACATAGCGATAACCGGTGATCCGAAAAATTCCAGCGTCCTGGAGCACAACCTTCTGCCCCTCCCACTCAGATACCCGGTCGGTCCAGGAGCCAAAGAGCAGCCCCAGCGCCCCCCAGCCCAGGACGGCCACAATGGCCAGCGCCCCACACAGGCTGCCCAAGGCAGCGGCGGCCTCCTCTTCTCCGGGGAGCTCCCAAATCATCCGACTGCTCTTGGCCAGCACAGCCGGCACAAGCAGCCCCCCAGCCAGCGTCAAGAACAGCTCGGGCAGGGCCCGCCAGCCCAGCCCATACCGGGCCAACACCGCCCCGCCGCCGTACTGCACCAGCAGCACACCTCCCAGAGCCAGGGTCAGCCAGGCCAGCTGCCGGCGGGACCGCCCCCTCCCGAACAGAAGACAGTGCAGACAGAGCAGCACGCCGCCACACAGTATGGCCAGCCCGCCTAGGATCAAACATGTAAACCAATCCATTCCATCCCCCCCTATCCCAAGGCAATCCTCACATGGGCCACCTGGCCATCGACCAGGGTCAGCTCCAGATATTTCGGCCACCCCTGGCCATAAGCGGGGTAGACCAGCTCCGGGTAGAGAAAGGTCCCCTCCCGCGTCGGATCCCGGAACGGATCACGGCTGACGTTCAGCCATTCCGCCCACTGCTCGCCCTCCTGGTCCGGCCCCAGCAGGACCTCCACCTCTTCCCGGGACATGCCCACCAGGTCATACTGCCGCAGAAGGCTTTGGAGAAGCTTGCCCCGGTGAGCCGCCCCCGCCTCCTGCCAGCGCTCCGGGGTGAAGCGGTGGTCATAGTGCCACCACATTCCCAGAGCTAACGCCGCCAGTGCCAGTGCCAGCACCGCTTTTTTATGCCTGCTCAGCCTGCCCATATCAGGATTTCCTCCCTTCCCGCTCATTCGCCTGCCCCAGACCGGCCTCGTCCCACCAGCCAGTCTGCTTCTCCAGCTGCTGACCCAGACGCTGCCGGACCCGCCACAGAAAAAGAATGGTGGCGATCTCCCCGCCCCACAGCAGGAAGCTGCCTGTTGCAACCGGGGTGGTCGGGTCCTGGAACACATAGAGATACGCCCCCAAAAAGACGACGAAACCCCAAAACAGACCGTCTCCACTGGGATCGAAGAAAATCTCCAGCACCGACCGACCGTCACACCAGAAGGCCATAAGCCCTGGCACCAGGGGCGTACTGAGGAGGATCCCTCCAATCGCCAGAGCGGCCAGGGCCCTTTTCAGGTGAAGCGCTCCCCGTGTCATACACGCCACCCCGTGGAAAAGAAGAGGTCCACCGCGACCCAGACAGCGACACAGAGCAAAAGCAGCACCGCCAGAACCAGCATGGACCGCCAGAAGAGAGCGGACAGCAGCGCCCTCCATTTTCCATCTCTCATGGTTTCTCCTCCTTGTCGGAAACAAATTCCAGAATGTCCCCCGGCTGACAGTCCAGCGCAGCACAGATGGCCTCCAGGGTGGAAAACCGCACCGCTCTGGCCTTGTTGTTCTTTAGAATAGACAGATTTGCCATCGTGATATCCACCCGCTGGGCCAGCTCCCCCAGGGACATCTTCCGCTTGGCCATCATCACGTCCAGATTGACTACAATCGCCATACGCCACCCCCTAAATCGTCAGATCCTGGTCCTCCTTCAGCTCCGCCGCCTGGCGGAACAGAGCGGACATAACCAGAAACAGCAGGCCGCCCATGTAGAAGACCACAACGAACAGGGTGTTATAGGTATACAGCGGCGCGGTGCTTTTGTGCCGGAACAGCTCGCCAATCAGCCGCACTAGGGCTAAGGCGGAGATGCACCAACAGCATACCGCCGCCCGCTTCATGCTGCGGGCGTTCGACATCTGAAAGGGGTTGCCCTCCAGAACGGTATCCAGAATACGCCGTGCCTGACGGAGGATGATGAGGGAACAGCAGCCGCAGAAAAACAAGAAACCAGTGTAAAGCAGCCAGACCACATTGCTCCACGGATGTGTCAGGACTTCTCCCCAACAGGCCAGGACATAGAACACCGATGGGATAAAAATATCGTCCTCCCCCAGAGGGCGGGCATGGAAAAAGGTCAAAAGGTTATTCTCCAGGTAGGGAAAAAACTCCCAGGGGGATGTGTGCGTCATGGCAGGCACAAAAAACAGGCCAACCCCGTTGCATACAATCAATACCGAAACCATAACGCGCAGAAGTCTGGCCAGACGCTGTACCGCATTCTTTTCCATCGTGCCCACTCCTTCCTTTTTGACTACATCTTACCACAGCAAAAAATGATTGTCAATATATTTTTATCGTTTTTCGATAAATTCCAAGGTGCAAAAGAGCGGAGGCACTCCCTCCGCTCTCTCGCCGGGACAGCTCCCCCGTGCAAGGCCCCTTTTGGTGTGTTCCTGTTACGTACCGTTTTTTGCAAAGTAGTCGCACCAGGGGCGCAGGGGGCATTCCTGACACTGGGGCCGGCGGGCAACGCACACCGCCCGGCCATGGAGCACCAACCGGTGGCAGAAGTCGTTGGACTCCTCCGGGGGCAGGACGGCCCGCAGCTGCTGCTCCACTTTCCCGGGATCCTTGGAGCCGTCCGTGAGGCCCAGCAGCCCGGAGATACGGATGCAGTGGGTATCGGCCACCACCACTCCGGGCACATGGTACACATCCCCCAGAATCAGGTTGGCAGTCTTACGGCCCACCCCGGGCAGCTTCAGCAGGTCGTCCATGGTATCCGGGACCTTTCCGCCGTACTCCCGGAGCAGCATCTGGGAAGCCAGTACAATATCCTTGGCCTTGGCCCGGAAAAAGCCAGTGGAGTGTATGTACTCCTCCACCTCGGAGATGTCGGCGTTGGCCAGGGCCTCCAGAGTGGGGAAGCGGGCGTAGAGGGCGGGGGTCACCTTATTCACCCGCTCATCGGTACACTGGGCCGCCAGCCGGACGGAGAACAGCAGCTCATAGTCCTTCTGATACTCTAGAGAACAGATTCCCTGGGGGTACAGCTCCTTCAGGGCCTGGACAATGGAGCGCACCTCTTCCGCGGTCTTTCTCACAACACATCACCTCAAAATACAGCAGGACAGGGACGCCTGTCCCTGCAAAGGGCAGGCGTTCCCGCTCTCCTCAGCAGGTGGCGCCGCCCACCACATTCCGGCCGAGGATCTCGTTTTTGCGTTTCAACAGCTCGTCTCCCAGAAGCATCGCCTGGACCTTGTCAAAACCGATGCGCTGGATGGTATCGGCAAAGCGCTCTCCAGACTGTCCCTCTGACCGGAACAGGAGGATGGCCTTCTCCACCACGTCCAGCAGCTCGCGCTTGTCGGTAAAGACCTTTTCCAGGGGCTGACCGCGGGCCACTCGCTTGCCCCAGCGGCCGCCGACAAACACCCGCCAGCCGTAAGTACCGTCGTCGTTGCAGTGGAAGGGGCACTTGGTAATGCACCGGCCACAGCTGTTGCACAGCTCAGGATCAATCACCAGCTTGCCATCCACCAACCTTGCGGCCTTTACCGGACAGGAGGCCTCCAGCTGGCACTTTTTGCAGCCCCGGCACTGCTCCGGGTCATACCCGGGTACCCGGGCGCCGATGATGCCCAGATCGTTCAGATTGGGCTTGACGCAGTTATTGGGGCAGCCCCCCAGGGCAATCTTGAACTTATGGGGCAGGGATACATCGGCGTACCCCTTGAAGAACCGCTCGTGGATCTCCTCACTCAGGCTGTAGGTATCGTACAGTCCATACTGGCAGGTGGTTCCCTTACAGGACACCACTGGGCGCACCTTGCTGCCGGTGCCCCCGGTCTCCAGACCTGCCTTGCCCACCTCTGCCCGGAAGGCGTCGATGTCCTTATAGTCGATGCCGGACACCTCCACCGTCAGGCGGGTGGTGAACATCATGTGACCGTCGCCATAAAGCTTGGCGGCTCGATTGATGGCCTCCGCCTCCTCGGTGGTGATGCGGCCGTTCCGGGTGATGATGCGGCCGTTGAACTTGTTGGTTCCCTTGTGGTGGAGGAAGCCCATCCCCTTCACCCGCTTGATGTCCTCGGGGCGCAGGGTACAGCCCTCCCCCGCCGGAACAGAGGCCCGGCCCTCCAGCTGGTCGATATACTCCTCCAGGGCCTGGGCGGTCCGCTCCACCGCCGCGACACACCGAGCGGTCTCTGTCTTATACCGGGCGGCCAGAGGGCCGCAGTCAATGGTGCCGCAGTCCAAGGCGTCCTTAAACCTGGACACGAAGGCCCCACACAGATCCCGGAAGTCCTCCCGGCCGCCGTACATCCGGCTGAGCACTCCAATGGCCCCGGACAGTCCCCCGCAGGTGCTGCCGCAGCCCATCCCCCGCCCAAAACCGGCGAACAGCTGGACCTCCTGATCGGTCAGCCCCAGCGTGTACACCTCATTGGCCGCCAGCAGGATACCCTCGGCGCAGTTCTTCCCCAAGGTGCCATAATAGTATGCCGCTTTTTCCTTCAACATAGTTTTTCCTCCCCACAAATTGATCTGTTTGATAGGCTCTTCTCCACTCAGGCCGTGAAAACCAATCCGCTATCCCAAAAATTTCACGATATTATAGAGATTTACGCCCAAAATCAAAACCATGGCCCCCTCCAGGCAAAGGGTCGCCTGCCGGTTGTCAATCTTCTGATTGACTCTCCGCCCCGCCTCGCTTCCCACAATGCCCAACAGCACCATCCCCACCAGAACAGCCCCCTGGAAGGGGGGGATTGTATCGAAGAGGACGGTTTTCAGCGTGCTGGTAAGCTGGCTGAACAGGACGATGAACAGGCTGTTCTGGGCCGCCTTTTTGGCGGGCATGGAAAAGAAATAGTACAGCACCGCCACATTGAAGGGCCCACCGCCAATGCCCAGAAAGGACCCCAGCATTCCCAGCAGCAGGCCGATGACCGCGCAGGCGGCGGGAGACGTGACCTGTTTGGAGGCGATGCGCTCCTTATTCACGGTATACAGAAGCGTAGCCGCTGTAGCCGCAAAGAGGAGGCAGGCCTGGACTCCGCCGGCGGTGTTGGGGTCAGCGAAACAGGCCGCCACCGTGGTATACACCTGCTTTCCCAGCAGGCCCCCCACCGCCGCTCCCACCGCCAGAACGGCGGTGGTGTGCAGGTCAATGGCCGCCTCCCGGCGGAGGAGAGTCTTCCCCACACTCCAGCAGGACATGGAAATCACCGTGCAGCCCGACAAAAAGGTGATGGTGGGCACCGACATCACACCCAAAGCGTCCAGCACCGGCTTGATGATGATGCCGCCCCCCATGCCACAGACGGTGCCCAACAGGCAGGCGGCAAAGGTGGTCAGACAGCAGAGCAGAAGCACCATGTTTACACACACCTCGGCTTTCGTCCCAGAAGCAGATCGGCGGCAACCAGCGCGCCGCACCACACCAGCAGCAGAACCAAAATCAAAAGGGCACAGTTACGGAAAAATTCCTGGGGAAGAATCAGGATCACCGGATCCTCCCGCCAGTCAAAGAGCCAGTTGTCTTTCCCCGGGAAAAACAGGGCGTGAAATACTGTGAAGGCCCTGTCGAAATCCAGGACCGCCAGACCTCCCACACCCAAAAAGGCAGTCCCCAGGCCCGCCGCCCCCCAGAAGCCGGGCCCATGGCCCCGGAAGCGCCAGGGGAGAAGCCCCCTCCGCCGGCTGAGGACTAGAACCGCGGCCAACGCCAGAAGAGACAGCGCCAGCACTCCCAAATCCAGCAGGAACAGAACCCGCACATCGGCAAAATGACTGGCCCCGGAATAGGACCACCGGAGCACTCCGGCAGAAAAATCGGGGCGCAGGCCCAGACAGAAATCCATCACCTGGTCAAACGCCTGCCGGATCTCCTCTGCATTCAGCCCGGTGTACGCTTCCAAAGCCATGGGTCCGATGTGGGCATAGTAGAAGGGGCGGCACAGAAGGGGAACGGCCACCGAGCCAGTGAGCACTACCAGGGCAGTGAGCAGAGAGAGGGCCACGGACAGGAGCTTGCTGTATTTCACAGGACATCACCTCGAAGAGCGGGACAGGCCGGACAGGGCGAGCAGAACCTGCCCGGGAAGATAGAACAGCCACATCCCTGTCTGGGCAAAGGCGGAAAGGGCCGGTGGAAAGAGCGCCGGCCGGTTGAACACCCCCACACAGGCGTCGCAGCACAGAAACAGGGTCAGACCCAGAGAAAAGAGGCGCTCCCCGGGCAAGGCCCAGCTTTGAGCCGCATTACAGGCAAAGTTGACAAAGTAGACCACGCTGAGGCCGGACAGCGGGTCCAGCTGTCCCAGGGCGGCCAGAAGGGCCAGCACCCCCAGAGACAGCCCCAGGCGCACAGGCCACAGGGTCCTGCCGCCATTGATCCGGGCAATCTTTCCCAGGTACAGCCCCTGCACCCCACAGAACAGGCAGACCCCCCAGAGATAGCTCCGGTCCAGCAGTACCAGCCAGGTGTCCGCAGCCAGGGTGAGAGCCAGCGCGGCAGCCATAAGCCTCCCGCCGCCCCGGCACGCCCCGTACAGGGCCAGGGCGGCGCACAGAGCAACCCCCACATACCGGAGCAGAGTGGCTCCCGCCCCACCGCGGCATGTATCCAGATATACAATCCGCAGCCAGAGCACGCCCTGGACCGTCAGGAACAGGGGCACAGGCCCCAGGATCCGGTATTTGTTCAAGAAAACCGCCTCTTCTTTTCTTTTGAGTATATCACAAACGGGAAACAGGCGCAAGAGCAAACCATCGGATTTCCCTCTTGCCAAGGTCGGTTTGGCAGAGTAAAATAGAAGCAATCAAACCGTTTCTAGGAGGAATCCCATGTATTACGAGATTGTCCCTATGGCCCGCTGCCACATCCCCCAGATCGCGGCGCTGGAAAAGGCCTGCTTCTCTGATCCCTGGTCCGAGACCTTGCTGGAGGCAGAGCTGTTTGACCCCCAGGCCAGCTTTCTCGTGGCCGAGGACCCGGAGGGCAATGTCCTGGGCTACGCCGGCCTTCACGCCGTGCTGGACGAGGGCTACATCGACAACATCGCCGTCAAGCCCGACGCCCGGCGGCACGGGGTGGGCTCGGCCCTGCTGGACGTGTTCTGCCGGTTTGGAGAGGTCAATCTTGCCTTCCTCTCCCTGGAGGTCCGGGCGTCCAACACCCCGGCCATCGCCCTGTATGAAAAGCGCCTCTTCCGCCGGGCAGGCCTGCGGAAGGGCTATTACCAGCACCCCCGGGAGGACGCCGTCATCATGACCCGGGTCTTCTCCCGGGACGAAAAGGAGGAGCAGCCATGAACCGTCAGCAGGAGATCTTGCAGCAGTGGGTGGACGAGAGCCAGTCCATCGTCTTTTTCGGCGGGGCGGGGGTGTCCACCGAGAGCGGCATCCCCGATTTCCGCAGCGTGGACGGCCTGTACAATCAAACATACCGCTGGCCCCCGGAGGAAATTTTAAGCGCCACCTTTTTTCAGCACAACCCGGAGGAATTTTTCCGTTTTTACCGGGACAAAATGCTCTGTCTGGACGCCCAGCCCAACGCCGCCCACAAAAAGCTGGCCGAGCTGGAGCGGGTTGGAAAACTGAGGAGCGTCGTCACCCAGAACATCGACGGCTTGCACCAGGCGGCGGGGTCAAGTCGGGTGTGGGAACTCCACGGCTCTGTCCACCGGAACTACTGCCAGCGGTGCAACAAATTTCATCCGGTGGAGTTTGTCCGGGACTCCCAG
Source organism: Lawsonibacter sp. (assembly GCA_022791995.1). Classification (GTDB taxonomy): domain Bacteria; phylum Bacillota; class Clostridia; order Oscillospirales; family Oscillospiraceae; genus Lawsonibacter. Next base: position 14,983 of record JAAWAD010000084.1, on the reverse strand, counting down.
GGAGTGCCCCTCTGCGCCTGCGGCGGCGGTGTGAAGCCCGACGTGGTCCTGTATGAGGAGTCTCTGAACAGCCAGGTGCTGGAGGGCGCCCTGGCCGACATTCAGTGCGCGGACATGCTCATCATCGGCGGGACCTCACTGGCAGTCTATCCCGCCGCCAGCCTTGTGCGCTATTACCACGGTGACCGGCTGGTCCTTATCAACAAAAGCCCAACTCCCTATGACGCCCAGGCAAATCTGCTGATGACCGGGCCCATCGGGGAAATCCTGGGACAAATAGAGGTCGGTTGATTTGATGGAAAAGCTATATGAGGAGAATCCCTATCTCACCCGGTTCACCGGAACCGTGGAATCCTGCGTTCCGGGAAAAAAGGGCTGGGAGGTCGTGCTGGACCGCACGGCCTTCTACCCCGAAGGGGGCGGTCAGCCCTTTGATTTGGGAACACTGGGGGGCGTTCCGGTGCAGGAGGTCCACGAGCGGGAGGGCCGGGTGGTCCACCTGTGCAGCAGCCCCCTGGAAGTGGACAGCACGGTGGAGGGCTGCATCAACTGGGCCCGCCGCTTTGATCTGATGCAGCACCACTCGGGGGAGCACATCGTGTCCGGCATTGCCCACGCCAAGTGGGGCTGCGAAAATGTGGGCTTTCACATGGGTGCGGACGTCATTACCATTGATTTGAGCCTGCCCCTGGGGGAACGGGAACTGGCCGAGCTGGAGCAGGCGGCCAACCAGTATATCTGGGAGGACCACCCCGTCTCTATCACCTTCCCCCCGCCGGCAGAGCTGGAGACCCTGGAGTACCGGAGCAAAAAAGCTCTCACCGGTCGGGTGCGCATTGTCTCCTTCCCCGGAGCGGACACCTGCGCCTGCTGCGGGACCCATGTGGCCTCTTCGGGGCAGGTGGGGCTGGTGAAGCTCCTGTCCTGCCAGAAATTCCGGGAGGGGGTCCGCATTGAGCTGGTTTGCGGCGGACGGGCGCTGGCTTACCTCAGCCGAATTTTGGAGCAGAACCGCCAGGTGTCCAACCTGCTGTCTGCCAAACCCCTGGAGACGGGCGCGGCGGCGGAGCGTCTGCTGGGCGAAGCCGCCGGTCTGAAGGCCCGCCTGTCCGCCCTGGAGGCGCGCCGCTTCTCCGACCTGGCCTCCCACTGGGCCGGCAAAGGGGATGTGGTCCTCTTTGAGCCCGACCTGTCCCCCGACAGCCTGCGCCGCCTGTGCGACGCGGTGCTCCAGACCTGCGGGGGCCGGTGCACCTGCTTCTCCGGCCAGGACGGCCAGGGGTATAAGTACGCCATCGGCCAGAAGGGAGGCGACCTGCGCACCCTCACCAAGGAGCTGAACCAGGCCCTTCAGGGCCGGGGGGGCGGCAAGCCCGACTTTGTCCAGGGATCGGTTCAGGCCGCTCAGAAAGAGCTGGAGACTTTTTTTGCAGGCCGGTAGCGGGGAGAGCCGCCCATGAAAAACAGCCGTCTGTTTCAGATCCTCTACCTGCTGGTGGAGAAGCGCGCTCTCACCGCCCGGGAGCTGGCGGAGCGCTTCGAGGTGTCGGAGCGGACCATCTACCGGGATATAGACGCCCTGTCGGCAGCGGGTATCCCGGTGTATACCCAGCAGGGACAGGGCGGCGGCATCCGCCTGATGGACCAGTTTGTGCTGGATCGGGCTCTGTTGTCTCCAGAGGAGCAGGACGAGATCCTTCTGGCCCTCCAGGCGGTGCTGTCCTTTCAGAGCGGAGAGACAGGAGAGACCCTGGCCCGGCTGTCCGCTCTATTTCGCCGGGAGGGCGGCAACTGGCTGGAGGTGGACTTTGCCGGCTGGGGCGGCGGCGCACGGGAGCAGGCCACCTTTTCCATTGTCAAGCGGGCCATTCTGACCCGGCATGTGCTGTCCTTCACCTACTACAGCGCCGCAGGGGAACAGACCCACCGTTCGGCAGAACCTGTCCGGCTGGCCTTCAAGGAGGGCTGCTGGTACCTCCAGGGCTGGTGCCGTCTGCGCCGGGGCTGGCGGACCTTCCGGCTGACTCGCATCGAAGACGCCGTGCTGGAGCCGGACAGCTTCCTTCCCCGCTCCATCCCGCCGGCGCTGGACCCGCCCGCCCCTTCCGCTTGTCCGACCGTGGCTCTGTATCTGCGGTTTCAGCCGGAGGCGGCCTGGCGTGTACGGGATTTCTTCCACCCCAGACAGGTCAAGACGGAGGCAAGCGGCTGTCTTCTGGTGGAGGATACCCTTCCAGGGGACAACTGGCTGCTGTCCTTTCTCCTGTCCTTTGGGGCGCAGGTAGAGGTGCTGGCTCCGGCCGGCTGGCGGGAGCTGGTGCAGAGAGAGGCAAAAAAAGCGGCTGCCCAATATGAAACTGGACAGACCCTGTCAGGTTTCCCGGGGTATCCTATGGACAGAGAGGAGCCAAAGCTCCCCCAACATAAGGAGGATTCCCCCATGGAAGAGAGAAAATTTTGTCAATGCTGCATGATGCCTCTGGACCGCCCGGAGGACCAGGGGACCGAGGCCGACGGCAGCCTCAGCCCGGACTACTGCCGCTACTGCTATCAGGGCGGGGCCTTTACCGCCCCGGACGCCACTATGGAGGATATGATCGCTTTCAATCTGAAGTTTAATGCGGAGAACGGCTTTCCTCTCGGTCCCCTGGAGGAGGCGGAGCGGAATATGCGCTCCTGGTTCCCCACCCTGAAGCGCTGGAGAAGCCAATGAAAAAATGGTATGACGAGGAGTACGCCTTTACCATTGAGGTGACAGGCTTTCTCCGGGGCAGCTCCACCGAGCACTACTGCCGGAACGGAGAGGAAATCGGGGACCGGTACACCTGTACCTATGGCTGTCCAGTTAACGAGAAGGGCCATGGGATCTGCTCCAAGGTGATGCTGCTCCTGTTTCCCTTGATGGAGGCCGTCCGAAGCGGCGGCGACTTGGAAAACGTGGGCGGTGACAGCCGGTTCAGCAAAAATGTGGTCTGCCCCGATGGATGCGTTCTGTTCCGCCTGACAGCAGAGCCGCTTGGAAATGAAAACTTTTTTAAAGGAAATTTCTGTGATTCCCCCTAGTTCCCCCTCAAAAACGCTAAAAACCCCCGGGATTTCCCGGGGGTTTTTATGAAGAGCACCGAAAAGCGAAATTCCAAAAAATTTTTCTTGCCTTTTGTCCGCATAGCGTATATAATTGTCTCCATAAAATGGACAATCGAATAGGCCAGATGATGTCCGCAGAGAAGCGGCCCCCTTCGGGAGGGCCCACCGACGGTGTAACGCTCTCAGGTACCAGGACTGCGGATGGATGGCACTCTGGAGACACCCGTGTATACGGGGGCCGAAGGTGCAAAGCGGGTTCTCCCGCCAATCTCTCAGGCAAAAGGACAGAGACACTCCCCCTCCCTGGGGCCGGCTGCGGTCGTGTCAGGGCGTGGGGTGTCATTGCTGTGGGAGCGCACCTTTGGGCTGTGCTCCCCATTCGTTTTATCCACTCAAAATGTGTGAGGAAAAGAGAGGAAAAAGCAATGTTAGAAATTGTCACAAAGGTCAACAACGCGATCAACGGCTTTGTCTGGGGCCCCATCATGCTGGTCCTTCTGGTGGGCACCGGCATCTACCTGACCTTCCGCACGGGCTGGATTCAGGTCCGCTGGTTCGGCTTCATCATGAAGAACACCATCGGCTCCCTGTTCCAGAAGAAGGATAAGGACCACGGCAGCAACCTGTCCCCCTTCCAGGCCGTGACCACCGCCCTGGCCGGCACGGTGGGCACCGGCAACATCGCCGGCGTCACCGGCGCTATCTTTGCCGGCGGACCGGGCGCCGTATTCTGGATGTGGGTATCCGCCTTTTTCGGTATGTGTACCAAGTACTGCGAGATCGCCCTGGCTATGAAATACCGCAACACCGGCGCAAACGGCGCCTACGAGGGCGGCCCCATGTACTACATCGAAAACGGCCTAGGGAAGAGCTGGAAGTGGCTGGCTGCCATCTTCGCTGTTCTGGGCGGTCTGGCCTCCTTCGGCATTGGCAACATCGCCCAGTCCAGTGAGATTGCCGGAGCCATGAGCGGCCTGTTCGGCCTGGATCCCCTGGTGACCGGCATCGTCCTGATGGTCCTGGTCTCCATCGTGGTCATCGGCGGCGTGAAGCGCATCGGTCAGGTCACCTCTCTGCTGGTGCCCTTTATGGCCATCTTCTATATCCTGGCCGGCATTGGTGTAATTGTACTGCGCGCCACGGAGATCCCCGCCGCGCTGGGCGCTATCTTCTCCAGTGCCTTCAGCTTTGAGGCTGTGGGCGGCGGTATCTTTGGCTATGCCATTATGGTCGCCATGAAGAATGGCTTCGCCCGGGGCGTCTTCTCTAACGAGGCCGGCTTGGGCTCCGCCCCCATCGCCCACGCCGCCTCCTCCACCGAGGAGCCCTGCGAGCAGGCCATCTGGGGCGTGTTTGAGGTCTTCATTGACACCATCGTCATCTGCACCATCACCTCCCTTGCCGTAATCCTCTCCGGTGTGCTGGATACCGCCGGCGGTCTGGACGCCTTCTCCTCCAAGGGTGCAGCGGCTGTGGCGGCCTTCAATACCATCCTCCCCGGCACCATCGGCGGCACTGTCATCCAGATCAGCCTGCTGTTCTTTGCCCTGTCCACTATCCTCAGCTGGAGCTACTACGGCGAGCGGTGCTGGGGCTATATCGCCCGGGACAACAAGACCTTTATTTTGGCCTATAAGGTAATTTTCGTTCTGTTCTGCATTGTGGGCGCCACTGGCTCCGGCCAGCTCATGTGGGATATTGCCGACACCCTCAACGGCGCTATGGCCATCCCCAACCTGGTTGCCCTGCTGGCTCTGTCCAGTGTGGCCGCGTCCATCACCAAGGATTATTTCAACAAGCAGAAATAACTTCGGAGCGCCCCCAGGAAAGGGGGCGCTCTGTACTGCCTGACGATTGTTCTGGCCATTGACACAGTTAAATGCTCCCAAAACAACCGCTAAAGCCCTACAGAATACAATAGGCCCCGAACGCCAACTCCAAAGCGTTCGGGGCCTATTGCTGAAAAAGAGGATTAAAATGAAACGAACTGTCTCTTGCGATTCTTATCTTACCGAAAAGATATTAAGAAATCCAACCCGAATTGTTACAAAAGCTTTAAATCTTCTTCGGTCAGAAGGCAGCATACAGGGGCAGCCCGGAGACCGCCCTTCGTTCTCAGACAGAGGCGAGCCCCTTGCAAGGAGGAAGGCTGGTGCGAATCTCGCACCAGCCTTTCAAGAAATTGGAGGATAGAATGAAAAGATGTTCTTGCCTTACGCTCTTTAGTATAGCGGGGGATTATTAAAAAAGTCACCTTCAAATGTTACAAAAGCTTTAAATCTCCCGGGGCCGTCCACGGAGGCCCTCGAAAAAGTTCCGCAGCAGAGCTTCGCAGGGTTCAATCAGAGGCCCTTGGTAGATGCGGGGCCGGTGATTGAAGGCCTCCTCGAAGAGGTTGAGCACCGAACCGCAGCACCCCGCCTTCGGGTCCCGGGCCCCGTATCGAATGGTGTCGATACGGGCATTGAGGATCCCTCCGGCACACATGGGGCAGGGCTCCAGCGTGACATACAGGGTGCAGCCGTGAAGCCGCCAGGTCCCCGTATGGGCGCAGGCCTCCCGGATCGCCTCCAGCTCGGCGTGGGCCAGGGCGTCTCCCCGCTCCTCCCTGCGGTTGCGCCCCCGGCCAATAATTTCCCCGTCCCGGACAATGACGCAGCCCACCGGTACATCCCCAGTGGAGACGGCCTGTCGGGCAAGCTCCAGAGCCTGGGCCATATAGCCCCTGTGGTCCACTCAGCGGTTTTTGAAGGAGGCCAGCTTCTCTTTCTTCACAAAGGCCTGCATGGCATCCTTCTGGTCCTCCGTGGCAAAGCACAGACCGAAGGCCTCCGCCTCAAAGGCGGCGCCGGTGGTCATATCGGTCTGCATTCCCCGGCGGATGGCCGCTTTGGACTGGCGCACGGCCACCTGGGCGTTGGCGGCGATGGCATTGGCCAGCTCCAGGGCCTTATCCATCAGCTCCTCGGCGGGGTAGACGTGGCTCACCACCCCCATAGCCTGGGCCTCCTCCGCCTTAATGACCTTGGCGGTCAGAATCAGCTCCATGGCATTGGATACCCCCACAATGCGGGGAAGCCGCTGGGTTCCGCCAAAGCCGGGGGTGATGCCCAGGCCCACCTCGGGCTGACCAAACTTGGCCTTCTCACTGGCAAGACGGATGTCGCAGGCCATGGACAACTCACATCCACCCCCCAGGGCAAAGCCATTCACCGCTGCGATGGTGGGCTTGGTCAAATTCTCCAGCTTCAGGAAGACGCTGTTTCCATAGGCGCCAAAGTGCTTTCCCTCCACCGCGGAGAAGCCGGACATCTGCCCGATGTCCGCGCCGGCCACAAAAGACCGGCCCGCCCCAGTGACAATCGCCACCAAAATTTCGTCGTTGGCCTCCACCTGATCCAGAATCTCCGCCAAGTCCTTCAGCACCTGGTCGTTCAACGCGTTCAGAGCCTCGGGCCGGTTCATTGTGATGATGCCAACGGGCCCCTTTTGCTCCAGTGTTACAAAAGACATCGCTGTTTCCTCCTTTAAATTGTAAATCGGGCTGCGCTGTGCCTCTATTATACCGCCTGGAGAACAAAGCCGCAAGTCTGAATTCGCCACCCTCCTGACCTCTCCCCTGCGGCCTTTCCCCTTTTTGTTGCGCCGCCGGGGAAAATATGCTAGAATAGCAGAAAACACCCCGGCGCAATCCCCTGGAAGCGAGGTTATCTATGAAAAAAACAATCCCTGTCCTCTGGCTGGTCCTGCTCCTTCTTCTCCCGGGCTGCGCCCGGAAGAAACAAGAACCCCGGCTGAGTATTGTGTGTACCACCTACCCCATCTATCTCCTTGTCTCCAGCCTGACAGAGGGGGTAGAGGGGGTGGCCGCAGAGCGGCTGGACACCAGCAGCGGCGGCTGCCTGCACGACTACACCCTTACCGTGGCGGACATGAAGAAGCTGGACCGGGCGGATATCATTGCGCTCAACGGAGCGGGGCTAGAGGAGTTCCTGGAGGCCGCTCTGGAGACCTCTGACGCGGTAGTCATTGACTGTTCAATGGGAGTCGACCTGCTGGAAAACCTGTCCCATGACCACGACGGGGACGACCACGACGGACATGACCACGGCCACTGGGACCCCCACTATTGGATGGATCCGGCGAACGCCCGGATTATGGCCGCCAACCTGCGCAATCAGCTGGTACTCGCCGACCCGCACTATGCAGAGGTGTACGAAACCAACACGCGGAATGCGGATATGACGCTGCTCTCCTGCCAGACGACCATCGAAAATCTGATGATGGAGTTTCGCCCTCAGATGGGCACGTATCCCGGCCTGATTACCTTTCACGACGGCTTTCAGTACTTCGCCCGGGCCTGCGGCCTGCCCCTTCTGGCCTCCATTGAGGAGGAGGCGGGAAGCGAGGCCAGCGCCCGCGAAATTGTGGAGATCAGCGCACTGGTGAAGGCGTACAACATTCCGATCATCTTCACCGAAATCAACGGCTCTGACGCCACAGCCAACGCCATTGCCCGGGAGACGGGGTGTCAGGTAGCCCAGTTGTCTATGCTGATGGATGGCCCGGACGAGGCAGATTCCGCATTCGGTCTGCTGGAAAATTATTCAAACCTTTATCATGATAATCTGGAGACCATGATCAACGGGTTTGCTGGAGAAAGGGTGGTACCGCTGGGATGAGAAAGATCAAGCATGGCAAGCTGTCCGCCGGGTGTGCCGGCAGTTGCTGCCTGAAATTAGAGGGCCTGAGCGTAAAACTGGAGGGGGACACCATTCTGGAGGACGTATCCTTCCACCTCCACTGTGGAGAGATTGTGGCCCTCATCGGCCCCAACGGTGCCGGGAAATCTACTCTGTTTCGCAGCATCCTGGGGCAGACCAGCTACAAGGGTTCCATCACCTTCTCCCCTGCCGGCGGGCCGGCCATCCGGCTGGCTGACGGCACAGTGACGGAGGGAAAGCGTCCCCTGGTGGGTTATGTGCCCCAGGCCCCCAGCTTTGACCGTGGAGATCCGGTGTCGGTACTGGACTTCTTCACCGCCGCCACAGCAAAATGGCCGGTGTGGCTGCCCGTCCCGGCCAAATACCGGGATCGGGCCGCCGCCTGTCTGGCCCGGGTCCACGGGGAGGAGCTGCTGGACCGGCCCATGGGAGTGCTGTCCGGAGGCCAGCTCCAGCGGGTGCTGCTGGCCCTGGCCCTGGAACCGGTGCCCCACATCCTGATTCTGGACGAGCCCCTGTCCGGGGTGGATATCGAGGGCGAGCACCAGCTGCTGGAGATGCTGGACGAGCTGCGCACCGCCTATGACCTGTCCATCTTCCTGTCCACCCACGACTTTGCCGCCCTGAGCCAGTTCGCCGATCAGGTCATTCTCCTCAACCGGCGGGTGCTGAAGGCGGCCCCCCCAGAGGAGGTCCTGTCCTCCCCGGAATTTTATGATACTTTTCATCTGCGCATGGGAAAGGGGGGCACACCATGACCCTTTGGTATACACTGGTCGATCTGCTGCCATTCGAGTGGGCTCAGCCGGGCTCCATGTACTTTATGAAGCACGCCCTGCTGGCCGTGCTGGTGATCTGTCCCCTGTTCGGCATCCTTTCCACCATGGTCGTTCACAGCCGGATGTCCTTCTTCTCCGACGCACTGGGCCACTCCGCCTTTACCGGTATGGCCATCGGAGCCCTGTGCGGCTTTCAGGAGCCCACCTGGGCCGCTGTCCTCTTTGCTATCCTCTTCGCCCTGCTGTTCAATCTGGTAAAGCGGCGCTCCGCCCTGGCCAGCGACACAGTGATCGGCGTGTTCTCCTCCACCGCTGTGGCCCTGGGCATCTTCCTGTCTACCCTGAACGGCCGCTCCTTCACCCGGTTCAACGCTCTGTTAATCGGCGACATTCTGTCCGTGGAGCCAGCGAAAATCGGTCTTCTGGCCCTGATCCTGCTGCTGGTAGTGGGCCTGTGGCTGCTGTCCTTCAACCAGCTGATGCTCTCCGCCGTCCACCCCGCCCTGGCAGACAGCCGGGGCATCCAGGTCTTCTGGCAGGAGGCTGTGTTCTCCGCGGCCATCGCTGTGGTCGTCACCTTGTCCATGACCTGGGTGGGTCTGCTGGTCATTAACTCCCTGCTGGTCCTCCCTGGGGCCGCTGCACGGAACCTCGCCCGCAATGTGCGGCAGTACCACCTGTTCTCCCTGGCCGGAGCCGTGGCCGCCGGTGTGGCCGGGCTACTGACCTCCTACTATTGGGGAGCCTCTGCTGGCGCCTCCATCACCCTGTACCTGTCCGCCTGGTTTGCTTTGACCTTCCTGCTGCGGAAGGCGGGATAGTTCGGTGGGTCCCTCTGGCTCCTCTGTGGCGACGGGACAAGGGAGGCTATCTCTTCGCTGCCGCGAAGTTGTATGCCTCCCGGACCCAGGCCATAAGCTCACTGTCGATCTCCTCCGCTGAGCCGATGACCAGATGGTGGATCCACCTTCCGGGATATGGTTCTGACGCCTGATCTATGCGGAGTGATCCCTCCCGCCGGTTCAGGCCCAGGGTAATGGTGATGTAGGGGGTGGGCCGGTCCTTGGCCCTCCGGGCGGGCAGAAAGGACACCGCCCCGAAGACCCGACGGTTTTTCAAGGTGATCTGGGTCTTCTGGACCTGGATCACAACCCCCTCCAGCTCCGACAAAAGCCGCTCCTCAAAGGCCCTGTAAAGGGGCAGAGCCTCCGGCTTTTCGTTGAAAAAGAACAGCGCGTTCTGATCCATATGCCCTCCTAAAGACTCAGCTGATCCAGTCCGCCCGCCCCGCCGGGGACGGGGAGACCCAGATGCTGGTACACCTTAGGGGTGACGCACCGGCCCCGGGGCGTTCGGGTCAGAAATCCCAGCTGCATCAGGTAGGGCTCATACACATCCTCCAGGGTAACAGCCTCCTCGTTGATGGTGGCAGCCAGGGTCTCCAGCCCCACAGGCCCCCCCCGGTAATTTTCCACAATGCTCCGAAGCATTCGGTGGTCGATGGCGTCCAGGCCCAGGCAGTCAATCTCCAGGGCAGTGAGGGCCTCGTCGGCCACTTTTTTTGTAATGACACCCCCCGCCCGTACCTGGGCAAAGTCCCGCACGCGCCGCAGCATTCGGTTGGCAATCCGAGGGGTACCCCGGGAACGGCGGGCAATTTCCATGGCGCCGCCGTCCTCAATGGGCACCTCCAGAATGCCGGCCGACCGGGTGACAATCCGGGACAGCTCCTCCGGGGTGTACAGCTCCAACCGCAGCGTAACACCGAACCGGTCCCGGAGAGGGGCGGACAGCTGCCCCGCCCGGGTGGTGGCCCCAATCAGCGTAAACTTGGGCAGATCCAGGCGGATGGAGTTGGCCGAGGGCCCCTTTCCGATGATGATGTCGATGGCGTAATCCTCCATAGCGGGATACAAAATCTCCTCCACCGCCCGGTTCAGCCGGTGGATCTCGTCTACAAAGAGGATATCGTTCTCGTTCAGGTTGGTCAGCAGAGCCGCCAGGTCCCCCGCCTTCTCAATGGCCGGACCCGAGGTGATGCGCACGTTGACCCCCATCTCGTTGGCGATGATCCCGGACAGGGTGGTCTTGCCCAGCCCCGGTGGGCCGTGGAGCAGCACATGATCCAGCGGCTCTCCACGCATTTTCGCCGCCTGAATGAAGACCTCCAGGTTCCCTTTGGCCTTCTCCTGGCCGATGTACTCCCGCAGGAGCTTGGGCCGCAGGGAATACTCTCCCTCATCCTCCCGGGTCAGAGAGGTGGTCACCAGAGGCTCCAGCTCCTCTGCTTCAAAATCCGTGCCGGAAAAGTCAATGCTCAAAGCTACACTTCCTTACCGTATCATGAATGCTCTTCTACAAACCGCCAGATATCCTCCACAAACAGGCAGTCCAAGGAACGTATCTGCACCTTCAAAATAGCATCCTCCAACATATTGGGCCTCAAGTCACAGTAGTACACGCCGTCTAACGGATTCAACTTCACCGTATACCCTTTAAAATGCCCGGTCAAAAACGTTGTGTTGATTCCAAAGTTCGGTTCCCTTCCTCTCCTCTGCACATCGTTCAGGAATACCGCAAAATGAGGTGTATCGACGTTTGTCAAACGATTATATAGAAACTTATCAATAAATATCTTATCAATACGGTCCTTGCTCGACGTTTTCACCGAGCCGATAGCCCGTACTTCATTTTCTTTTTCAAGGATAAGATCGTGCTGATAGGCCATCTTGAAAAGCTCTTCCCCATCCACAGCCACAGGTACAGAAATCGTCCCATCTCTTACTGAAATTCCAATTTCTGAAATAATAAAGCGGATGTATCGTTCAAATAAATCTCCATTTATTTTGCGGGCAGTGTTGCTCTCGCCCGATGGAAGGGCGTCCAGCGTCGCTCCGATTGCCTGCTGACATGTGTATATAAAATGGTTCAGTTGTCTTCTTATGTCATCTCTTTCACGTATTTCCTTCACATGCCGTAAGGCGTATAAAAAACTTTGTTTGCTCGCATCAAAATTTTTCGCTTCAATCATCAAATTGCTGTTGATGGGGCGGGAAATATTAAAGTTTCCATCCTCTCTATATTGAAAAAAGCGATAGTGGTTTTCATTTTGAGATACAATCACCGCTTGCAGCCCATGAGAAATAAATTCCAGATACTCTTCACAAAAATCGGCGTAATCGTTTACATTTCTAAAACGACTTTTGTCCTTTGCCCAAACGATCAGCTGGTGTAATCTCATCGGATTGACTCCCTTCTTTTTACATTTGCCTTGTCATATTCGATCCACTGCTCCACCGTTCGGATTCGAACGCTGTCAATTCGGCGAATGGCCCAGGAATTATACTCTTCATTCATTTCACAGCCAATCCACTTTCTTCCCAGCTGTTCCGCGGCAACCAAGGTTGTGCCCGACCCGGAAAAAGGATCCAGTATGATATCTCCAGGCTTGCTGGATGCCAGAACCAGCTTCCGAAGCAATTCTTCCGGCTTTTGGGTCGGGTGTTTTGTTTTTTCTCCCATTCCATTGCACGTTGTTGGAATTTCAATCACATCCTTCGGTTTCGCACCGAAAGGGTGTGGCGTCCAGACAGCAGATGACGGCTTCCCCTTTCCGTACTGACTGGTTTCAGCCTGTGGATGCGACGGATACTTTAGCGTATGCGCCCCATAGGGCACTCTGATGTCGTCTATATTTAATTTAAACGCGCTGCTCTTTCTTAAATGAAGCACACTCTCGTGTGAGCGCCCCCAATCATTTCCAAGGTTCGCCTTATTTTTGTAATGCCAAATCAGCCATCTGCATTTCGAAAAATACCGCATGGCCGGATGCTTCAGGTCGGCCAAAATCTCTGTAAAGCCGCAAATATACAAGCTTCCGGTTGGCTTTAAAATCCGTGCGGCCTCTTCAATCCATTGAATTGACCACCGGATATATTCCTCCTGCGACTCAAACTTATCCCAATCAGCTTTTTTGATATTATAAGGCGGGTCAGCAAAGATCAAATCAACCGACGCATCTTTTATCCCTTTCATCCATTGCAAACTATCGCCGGTAAAGAGGATACCATTCTGCCGGACATAAGCAGGAGAAAACGCTTTCAACAATTCAGAGGAAATACAGGATTTACATATTTCCGATTCTATCCACGGCTCCTTCTCCTTGTCTGCTGCGTGGTCAAAGGACAACTGCTCATATTCACAAAACGTCTTTTTGGGCATAACAGACCTCACTAAATTGTAAAATGGCACGCGATGATTTATGACAAGCAAAGCATGATGGTATCCCTCCATCCTCCCAAAGCAGGGAGGTGGTCTCAGGCGCTCCCGCTCCGCGGCATCCTATTCCCTTCCGTTTAGCAAAATTGTTACACCGTACTGTCCCGGGTATAGTCGGTCACATCGCCGATTTTCTCCTCCAGCTCCTGAACCCGCAGTTTGTTGTCCATGATGGCTCGCAACTCAGCGTCGGTGGCCCCGATCAGCTTGACGAAATCTACCTTTCCGTTGGGGGTATCAATGGTCCCTACCTCATCCCAAGTGGTAATAAAGCCGGTGAGCTTGGATTTCTGGTGCCGGTCAAAGCCCAGCTCCTGGCCAGTATAGATATACTCATAGGGGAAAAACTGCTCCCCCTTCTCAAAGGTGAGCTTTGCCAGATCCTGGAGAATGCCTGCCACACATTGCAGCTCCTGCATCTCGTTCTCCAGGCCCACCTTGGCCAGCTTCAGGGTAAACTCGTAGCCATAGCCGCTGTACTCCGGGTCGGTCCCCTCCTTCTCGTACAGGTCGGACAGACCATAGGTGACAAAGTGAAAATAGTCCCCTCCGTCGTAAGCACTGACCCCCTGGAGAGGATTGGGGCCCCCCAACTGCCAGGGGATCAGGCAGCCGAAGTGGATAGGGTTGTCCTGGCCGGGATACCGCCTGTCAAAGGCGGCGGTAATGGCGTCCCAGCCCAGCGGTTCGGGATTTTCGTTCTGCGGTCTGCTGTCTTGTTCATTCATCGTGATATTACCCCTTCATCATCTTTTTCAGCGCCTCTTTAATCACCTGCTCCAGGGTGAGGCTGTTCACATCAATCCCCTTCATGGCCAGGCTGATCTCTCCCTGAGAGTAACCCAGCACAGCCAAGGCGGCCGTGGCCTCGGACAGCTTGTTCTCCGGGATAACAGTCACGCCGGTGCCGCCGTAGCTCTCCCCGGCGGCGCTGATGGTCTGGCCCTTGGCCAGCTTGTCCTTCAGCTCCAGAATGACCCTCTGCGCAATCTTCTTGCCGATGCCCTGGGCACAGGTCAGTGCTTTTTCATCCCCGGTGATGATGGACAACGCCAGATTGGCAGGAGTGCTGGCCGACAGAATCGACAGGGCTGCCTTAGGCCCCACGCCGGAGACAGAGATCAGCTGCTGAAACAGCCGCAGCTCCTCCGCCGTGGCAAAGCCATACAGCTCCACTGCATCCTCCCGCACATTCAGGTGGGTAAAGAGCTTCCCCCGCTCCCCCTTTTTCAGGGCGGACAGGGTGTAACTGGTGGTGCGGCAGGCATATCCTACCCCGCCGCAGTCGATCACGGCCAGATAGGGCTCCATGTGAGCCACTGTGCCGTTTACATAATAAAACATAGCCATTACCTCGTGTCGTATTTCGCCGGATTAAAAACCCGCTCGGTGTTCAAAAGACTGGTAGCCGCCCGGCTGTGGCAGATGGCTATTGCCAGGGCGTCGGCAGCGTCGTCCGGGCGGGGAATCGACTTCATATGCAGTAGCCGTTGGGTCATAAGCATAACCTGCTTCTTATCTGCGCCTCCATAACCCGTTACAGCCTGCTTCACCTGCATGGGTGTATACTCAAAGACAGGTACCCCTAGCTTCTCCGCCGCCAGAAGAATCACCCCCCGCCCATGGGCTACAGCAATGCCGGTGGTGATGTTTTTGGTGAAGAACAGCTCCTCCACCGCCATCTCGTCAGGCATGAAGGTCTGGAGCAGTTCCTCCATATCGTTGGAAACCTGAAGCAGGCGGCTGGACAGGGGCAGACCTGCCGGCGTGGTAATAACCCCATATCGGAGGAGGGTGTTTTTTTGCCGCTCCACCTGGAGAACCCCAAAGCCGATGGTGGCCACCCCTGGATCAATCCCAAGAATAATCATGCCGTCCTCCCGCTCTACTTGGCCTTAATATAGCTACTATACCATATTTTTACGCTTAAGGGAAGGCATCTTTTTCACTTGCAGGCGGCATTAAACTGGAAAGCGCCAGAAGTCAAGAATAAATTGCAGTAAATTGGAATAATCAGCACAGCGCACAAAATCCCCCTGCCCGTTTTATGCTATTTGACGGCAAAAAGCGCATAAAAACCTAAACGGGTGGGTCTTGCTCACTCGTTTAGAACGT
>JAAWAD010000083.1 GCA_022791995.1 Lawsonibacter sp. | reverse complement strand
TTGCCAAGTTGAATGTGGAGCGGCTGGAGCAGATGGACCTGCGCCGCAATTTCACTCCGGCGATCATTGCCTACGAGGGCATCCAGTACCGCTATATGGCTCCCAGCGTGATGGAAACAACTCACCTGGACTACCTCCGAGAGCATCTGCGCATCCTCTCCGGCTTCTACGGCCTGCTGCGGCCTTTTGACGGTGTGACCCCCTATCGGCTGGAAATGCAGGCAAAGCTGGCGGTGGACGGCTGCCGGGACTTGTATCAGTTCTGGGGCAGCCGTCTGGCCCGTCAACTGGCCACGGAGACGGACGTGGTGCTGAATCTGGCCTCCAGGGAATACAGCAGAGCGGTGGAGGGTTATCTGCCCAAAAACGTCCGGTTTGTCACCTGTGCCTTTGGGGAGCTGAAAGATGGCAAAATCATTGAAAAGGGCACCAAATGCAAGATGGCCCGTGGGCAGATGGTACGCTGGCTGGCGGAGAACCAAATCAAAAGCCCGGAGAATCTCCAGGCCTTTGACCAGCTGGGCTATCGATTCTGCCGTTCTACATCGGTTTGGAACCACACGGTACTTCTTTGGATACAGTCCCCCAAGGATTGAGCCGCTTCCTGACCGGGAGCGGCTTAATATTCCGCGCTCAACAGGAAATCCGCAACGTGCATCATCTTGATCCTCTGGTAATTTCCGCTGGTCGGTTTGTTGATGCGGGGGTATTTTTATATTGCTAAAGTATATAGTTATAACCGCAATACTCACTTAATATCAAAAGTTTTGCGGTTTATATCCGCAAAACTTTTTCACCAAGACAACTTCGACGGCCTCCAGTATCGGAGAATATCCTATATAAAATCCCCGGATTCAGGGAAAACTGGATCTGGGGTGATGATTATGACGGGATTTTTTCTCGACGCAAACAGGACAGGCCCTGATTTTGAGGGCTGGTATTTGAAGCACCAGACCCAGAAGGGACAGACTCTGGCGATGATTCCTGCGTTCCACATTGACATCCGAGGCCGGCGCACCGCCTCCCTCCAGGTCATTTCAAGCGACTCGTCCTGGTGGCTGGAGTATCCGGCGTCACAGCTTCAAATCTCCCGACGGCCCTTCCAGGTGCAAATTGGACAGTCCGGGTTTGGCGAGCAGGGAATCGACCTCCATATTCAGCGGGACCGCCTTTCTCTCCACGGCACCCTGCGATACGGCCCCTTTACCGCCCTCCGGTCCGACATTATGGGCCCCTTTCGGTTTTTCGCAGGGATGCAGTGCTCCCACGGTGTCATCAGCATGGGGCACTCTCTGGAAGGTGCGCTGGAGGTGAACGGCGAGCGCCTGGATTTCTCCAAGGGAACTGGTTACATTGAGACGGACCGGGGCCGCTCCTTTCCCAGCGCATACCTCTGGACCCAGTGCCTCTGGGACGGGCCGGAGCAGGGCAGCCTGATGCTTGCCATTGCGACGATTCCCCTGCCGGTGGGCGGCTTCACCGGCTGTATCTGCTCCATTTTCCACGGTGGCCGGGAATACCGTCTGGCAACTTACCGGGGCGTCAAAATCGAAGCGTGGTCCTCTTCTGGGGCTGTGATCCGTCAGGGGAAGTACCGTCTGGAGGCGGAGCTGCTGAACGAACGGCGGCAGCCCCTCCGGGCTCCGGTGGAGGGCCGTATGGAGCGCACCATCCACGAGAGCCTCTGTGCGCGGGTGCGTTTCCGCTTCTGGTACGGGGACAACCTCCTGTTTCAGCACACAGGCTCCAATGCCAGCTTTGAGTATTCCTCAGCAAGCTGATTGCGGCTGTCGGCCGTGGGACACACCACAGGCGTGGTCAGAACATAAGGAGGTCAAGGCGTAAAAGCCTTGGCCTCCGTTGGTTTATGCTGAAATAGTTTGCCGTTACGGGCTCGGCTCGCCCTGGAAAAAGGGATCCAGGATGTCCTCCAGATTCAGGCAGAGCTCCCGGTAGGCCGGAACGCCGGCCCACATCAGGACCAGGGAGAGCATCTCGAAAACCTCCTCTGTTGTGGCCCCGTTCTTGATGGCGTGCTGAATATGGGCCCGCTCGGTGGGAACCGAACGGACCATAGCCGCCATCGCCACCCGCATCAGCTCCACATATTTTTTCGGAATGGCCCCGTGTGCGCAGATCTGAGAGCGCCACTGCCTGGTTTTTTCGCTCAGCTCGGGGTCCGTCTGTTCCATCAGCTTCCAGTGATACATGGGATCGGCCATAGTTGCCGCCTCCTTGTTATTTTGTCTGCGCTCCGCCCCCCAGGGACGGAGCGCCTGTTTTTTGCTCTTTTTTACTCCGCGATCATGGCCAGCGGGTTGGTTTTCATCATCACGTTCAGGTCGTCGTCCGAGACGCCAGCGTTGCTCAGGTTCACCGAGAACATTCGGAAGATTTCAGAGGGGATCATGGAGCGGACAGCGCCGGTGTCCGAGGAGAGCACCAGGTTCTTGGCACCCAGGACGTGGATGGCTTCCACGCACTCGGCCAGCTTGCGCTTGTGGACAAAGCCGCCAAAGGTCACGGCGGTCAGCTCCACCATGCCGCCGTCCTCGATGAACTGCTTGCCCACCTCCAGGCTGTACTCGGGGGCCCACATCAGGTGGGTGTAGATGTGTTTTACCTTCTGCTCGGTGCAGAATTTGCCCAGTTTCAGGCTCTCCTCGGGGGCCAGGTGGGATGTGGCCACCAGGGCGTTGTAGTACTTGGCCACCTCGACCACCGCCTTGCTCTCCTCGGTCAGCTCGCCGTTCTCGTCCAGGACGGTAATGCCCTCGGCCTCGGGGGGGAGGTAGATGGGGCGCTTCAGGCCGTACTTGGCAAAGCCGAAGTGGTCTTTATGGAACTTGGCGTGGCCGCTGGGCATCCAGACGATGCGGCCGCCCTGCTGGAGGCAGGCCTCCGTGGCGGTGGGGTTGATGCCCCCCACGGTATAGTTCAGGCAGATGCCGCCCACATAGTTGAAGCCGGGGACCATCATGTTCACATAGCGGGCGCGGTTCACGGTGCTCTCCAGCACGTTCTTTACGGCGAAGCCCACCATGCCCACCTCTTTGCACTGCTTGGCAAAGGTCAGCTCGTCGCCATTGCGGACGGTCAGGTCGGGCAGCGCGTGCAGGTGCAGATCAAATACGCCTTCCAAGGAAATCATACAACATTACCTCCATTTTTCCAATTCGGTTTTGTGACCTTCTGGCGTCCCGCCCCGCGGGGTGAGAACACCAAAGGAATTGGGACTGCTTATCATAAAAGCGGATGCTTTTATTCCTTTATGGACTCCAATGTCTCCTTCAGACTGGAATACAGGACCCCGTCGTCCCGGGCCACGGTAAAGCAGCGGACCCCTTTTGCCCGCAGGGCCTCAATCCGCTTCCGGCTTTTGACAAGAAGCGTGGGGTATTTCCCGTGGGCAATCGCCCGTTCAATGACCAGCTCCTCGGCGGCCAGCACCTGAGGGTGGGTGTTTTCCCCGGGGTGCCCCAGGGCCTGGGACAGGTCGTTGCGCCCCGTGGCCACCATGTCCACGCCGGGCACGGACAGGATCTCGTCGATGTGTTCCAGGCCCGCCTTGTCCTCGATCTGGATGATGACCGCTACCTCGTCGTTGGCCTGCCGGGCATAGTCGTGCATACTACGTTCCCCGAAGTTCAGCGCCCGGGAGGCGGTGGTCATGCCCCGCTCCCCCAGGGGGGCGTATTTCACCGCCCGCACAATGGCCTCCGCCTTCTCCGGGCTGGACACGTGGGGGAGCATCAGGGCGGAGACCCCGAAGTCCAGCAGGGCGCTGGCCTGGTCGATGGAGGTGATTCTGGCCTGGACCGGCAGGCCCAGCAGGCGGGCGGTGCGGATTATCTCCATCAGAGAGTCCATGCCGAACAGCATGTGCTCGCAGTCCACCCGGACGAAGTCATAGCCCGCCCGGGCGGCCATCTCCACCACAGAGGGGTCGTGGAGGGCGATGTTCAGGCCGTAGCTGTCCAGTCCCTGCCGGGCCCGTTCACAAATATGTTTCGTGTGCATCGGTTGTTCGCCCCAATCCTTACTGGGCAAGGTCCAGGTTCTGAATCACCTGGGCATAGGCCTCATAGTTCTCGTCCAGATACTTCTGGAAGTCCTCCGCGTTCAGGTAGTTGGTGGTGTAGTTCAGGTTTTTGAAGTTTTCCTGCACCTCGGGCAGGGCCATCGCCTGGGCAAAGGCGTCGGAGAGGGCGTTGACAATCTCCTTGTCCACGCTGCTGGAGCAGGCGAAGCCGCAGAACACGTCCGTGGCCTGGGACATATCCACGCCGCCTGCCGCCAAGGTGTCCAAGTCGGGGTAGGTGGGGCAGGCCACGCTGCCCAGATTCAGGATCGGCCTGACAAACTCCTTGCCCACCACGCCGCTGGCCACAGCGGCATAGCCGCCGATCTGGCCGCCAGCCACGGCCGCGTAGGCCTCGGCGTTGCCGGAGTAGGGGACGTACACCACATCGTCCTGAATGCCCAGGGCATAGAGCATCTTCATCATGGCCAGGTGGGGGGTGCCGCCCAGAGAGCCGGTGCAGAAGGTGAACTCGCCCGGGTGGGCCTTGACCCATTCGATCCAGCCGTTGAAATCATCGTAGGGCGCGTTCTCCTGAACCGCGAAGAGCACAGGAGAGGCGGTGATGTTGGCAATGGCCTGGAAATCGCTGTACTGATAGGTGGCGTTGCCCATATTGGGCTGGATGCAGATGTTGCCCGGGTAGGCAATGACAATATTGTAGCCGTCAGAGGCGGCATCCAGGGCCTGCTGGGTGCCAGGGATGGCGTTGCCCCCGCTGACAATTTCACCCACGATGACATTGCCGTTCAGGAACTGGCTCATGGCGGACTCCAGACAGCGGAACATGTTGTCCGAATCGCCGCCGGCGGCATAGGGGATGGTGAGGGTGATGTTTTTGGTGGGGAAGCTGGTGCTCTGCCCGGGCGTTGCAGGTGTAGAGGCCGCAGCAGAGCTGCCCGCTCCGCCAGTGCCGGGCTGGGAGGTGCCGCCGGAGGGCTGTCCGCCAGAGCTGCCGCAGGCCGTAAGGCTGAACGTAAGAGCGGCGGCACAGAGCAATGCAAGGATGTTCTTTTTCATACTGATCTTCCTTTCACGTTTTTGGGGGTTGCATTTTCGCGGGAGGTGCCGATTGCTTTTTCTCTTTCCGCGCCTGAAGAGTTGCCTGCACCTTCGGCATGGAGAGCGTCGCCACAATAAGAACCAGGATAACAAGGCAGATGGGCCGGTGGAGCATATCGGCAAACATGCCCCCTACCGTCTTGTTGATAAGAATGGACCGGCCGAAGTTGGACTCCGCCATAGCGCCCAAAATCATGCCCAGCACAATGGGGGTAGAGTCGAAGTCGATCTTCTTCAGCAGCAGGCCCAGCGCGCCCATAACCAGCATAATGTACACGTTCATCATGGAGTTGCTCACCGCATAGGAGCCAATGACACACAGCACCGCTACACAGGCTCCAAGGATATTCTGGGGCACCAGCGCCACCACTGCCACATACTTGGCCGCAATCAGGCCAATAAGAAGCATCATCAGGTTGGCGATCACCAGTCCGAACACAAAGGTGTAGGTTACGTCGGCGTTGGTGCTGAACATGGCATAGCCGGGGGCCAGTCCCTTAATCATCAGACCGCTGAGGAGGACCGCCGCAATGGCGTTTCCGGGGATGCCCAGGGCCAGCATGGGGATCATGGATCCGCCGGTGACGCCGTTGTTGGCCGCCTCGGTGTTGGCAATCGCCTGCCGGCAGCCCTTCCCAAACTGCTCCGGGGTCTTGGAGTACATCTTGCCCTGGCTGTAGGCCAGCCAGGAGGCTGTGTTTCCGCCGGGGCCGGGGATGATGCCGATCATGATGCCGATGATGGCGGAGCGGATATAGTCGATGGGATAGCCCCACAGCTCCCGCAGGTGAAACTGGCTGTGGGCCTTCCGAATCAGCTCCCGGTCCACCACCGCGTGCTCCCGGCTGGTGGCCATAGAGACGATCTGGGGCACGGAGTACAGGCCGATCAGGGCGGGCACCAGCTGGATGCCGGTGAGAAGCTCTGGAATGCCAAAGGTGTAGCGGGTGACGCCGGTCATGGGGTCGGAGCCCACACAGGCCAGCATGATGCCCAGCATGCCGCCCAGAAGGTTTTGCAGCATGTTTTCCTGGGACAGCCCGCCCACGATGGACAGCCCGAAGATGGCCAGCAGAAAGTTTTCGTTGACGCCGAACTTCAGGGCCATACGCGCCAGAGGGGCGGCGATGAAGAACAGCGCAACCAGACTGATGATGCCCCCCCAGAAGGAGGCGATGGCCGCTTCGTTCAGGGCCTCGCAGGCCCGGCCCTGCCGGGTCATGGGAAAGCCGTCCACCGAGGTGGCGGCGGCCCCCGGCGTGCCCGGCGTGTTGACCAGGATGGCGGAGATGGACCCGCCGTAAAAGGCCCCGCAGTAAAGGGAGCCCAGCAGAATCAGCGCGGGGGTAGCCCCCATCTTATAGGTGAAGGGAATCAGAATGGCAATGCCCATAGAGGGGGTAAATCCAGGCAGCGCGCCGAAGAGGATGCCGGCCAGGGTGCCGAGGAAGGCGATCAAGACGTGGTAGGGCGTCACGGCGTTGGTCAGGCACTCCAGATACAGTTGAATCACAGCGGCTCTCCCCCTTTCACAAAAACAGCGTCGGCAGCGGAACGCCCAGGAAAACGCCGAACCCCAGATAGATGACAGCGGTGAAGCCGGCAGAGACCAGCAGCCCCAGCTTCCAGTTTCGTTTCTGCCCAAAGAGCTGGGAGAAGCTCAGCATGAACACAAACGAGGAGAGGATACATCCGGCCAGCTGAAACAGAACCGCGTAAGCCACCAGAAGAATCACGGACAGCGTATAGCGCACCATGGTCCCGTCGTCCCGCTGAAAGGCGGGCCTGGGGTTCAGCGTCCCCTTGCAGAGCCGGAAGAGGCACCGGGCAAACAGAAGAACGGCAAGGAGCAGACCCACGTTGCTCATGAAAATCGGATAGGCCGAGACCTTGCCGGGCAGGCGCATACTGAGCGCCTTAACGCCAAGAAAGATTCCCAGCATGACAGCGCCGCCAAGAAATTCCTGGTTGTTTAACCGTTTCCATACGGTTTTTTCTTCTTTACCGTCCAAATGGCTCCCTCCTTCAAACACACGAATTTGGACCTGGTCAATTTCAACAACCCTTCTTTTTGTATTCTAGCACACCTTGACATTAAAGTGAAGAATGAATATACTTAAGTATAAATTAAGCTTTTGCTTAAATATGAGATCTGCGCCATGAGGGGGCTGTGCTATGAACAACCGGCAGCTGGAGTACTTCATCACCATCGTCAACGAGGGCAGCATTGCCAACGCCGCCCGGGCCCTGTTCCTCTCCGATTCCGCCCTGAGCCAGCTGATTAAAAAGCTGGAGGAGGAGGTGGGCGCCAAGCTGTTTGTCCGCTCCCGAAACACCATGCAGCTCTCCTTTGCCGGGCGGAAGCTGTATGAATATGCCCTCTCCACCGTGCAGGGCTACCGGCAGCTCATCCACACCTTTAAGGATTCCGCGGAGATTTGCTCCGGGGATTTGATTCTCAGCCTGTCGGTCAAACGGGCCATCAGCCTTCTGCCCATCCTGCTGCCGCCCTATATTGCGCGCTATCCCGGCGTCCAGATCAAAACCATCGCAGATATGTTCACCGTGGACGAGCGGGAGCGGTGCCTGTTAGAGGGGAAATATGACTTTATCATCAACTCCTACCACAACCCCAACCAGTACCACAACAGCGATATGGAGTATATCCAGATCGGCACCGAGCGCGTAATCCTGTTTCTTGGAAAAGAGACCCGGCTGGCCAAAAAGCTGGTAAAGGACGGCCAGCCCCCCGCCTTTGTCTGGCTGGAGGAGATTGCGGACGAGGGCTTTCTGCTGCCCTCCCCCGCTTACGGCGGGCGCTACATGGTGGACAGCATGTTTGCGCAGATCAACCGGAAGCCTAAAATCCTGGCCCAGGTCAGCCCGGTCTGTGTCAGCAAGAGCATGGTGGAGACAGGCCATTTCTGCACCCTGAGCGCGGAGATCTATAAAAATGGCTCCGCCCTCACCACCCAGAGCGACAACTGCTACACCATCCCGATTGCGCTGACCCCCGAGATGGAGCCCTGTGGAAGCCGCCCCATTTATCTGGTCTATAAAAAGAGCATGTCCCTGGTCTCCTTTCAGCAGAGCTTTATCCAAATGGCGGTGGACCTCCTCTCGGAGCCGCCAGAGGGTGGGCCCGCCGCTCTTTGATGAAAAATTGCTGCCGTCTCCGTTCATCGGCGGGGGCAGCGATTTTCTTTTCCCCATTTTTGGTGTACCCAGGTGTGCAACGAACCAGAGGAAACATAGTATGGTTAGAAGGGGGGAAGCGACATGTGTCTGTGCAAAGAGAAGAGACGGGCCAGCGGTCGGCGCGAAGCGGCGCCCGGTCCGCGGGCCGGAGAAGGAGGTTTGATATGAGCGACACAATTCTAGTGGCGCTGATCGGACTGGCGGGCTCGGGAGCCGGGGCCTTCGGAGGCATTCTGGTCTCCTCAAAGCTGACCCAATACCGGCTGGAGCAGCTGGAAAAGAAGGTGCAGGCCCACAACAGTCTGATTGAGCGGACCTATAAGCTGGAGGAGCGCTCCGAGCTCCAGGAGGAGAAGATCCGGGTGGTCAACCACCGGATTGAGGATCTGGAGAGTGCGCTGCGAGATCAGGAGAAAGGAGGGTAGAAATGGCGAAAATTGACTGGAAACGCAAGCTGAGCTCCCGCAAGCTGTGGGCGGCTGTGGCAGGGATTGTGGCCGGCCTGGCTATGGTCTTCGGGCTGGACGAGAGCACCATCAGCTCCGTGGCGGGGGCGGTGGTGTCTGTGGCCTCTGTGGTGTCCTACATCATCACCGAGGGCCGGGTGGACGCGGAGAGCATCCGGCAGGCTGCGGAAAAGCTCCAGAGTGTGCCGGAGGCGGTTCAGGATGAATAAACAGCCTGTGCGCTACCTCCAGACGGACCCTCGGTGGAGAGACAAGCCCTACCAAGTCCCCGGAGAGCGGGCCACCATCGGCGACTCCGGCTGCGGACCCACGGCGGCGGCCATGCTTATCGAGACCCTGACCGGCCGGACCTATACGCCAGAGGACGCCTGTAAATGGAGCATGGACCACGGCTACAAGGCGCTGCACCAGGGGACCTACTACGGCTACTTTGCCCCCCAGTTTGCCGCCTTTGGTATCCGGTGCTGGCAGCTGAGCTGGACAAACGCCTATCACAACCCCCAAAGCAGGGTGCATGACCAGGCGATGGAGTACCTGAAGCAGGGGTACTACCTCATTGCCCTGATGAAAAAGGGCAACTGGACTGGCAGCGGCCACTTCGTCGTGGTCTGGTGGGAGGACGGCAAGGTCCGCATCCGCGACCCGGCCAGCATCCTGGAACGGCGGGTGAACGGGGACGTGGGGACCTTCCGAAACGAGTGCGCCTACTACTGGGTGGTGGACGCCCGGGCGTACAATGGGACGACAGAAAAGGAGGACGACATGGATCAGGAGAAATTCAACCGGATGTTTGCCACAGCCATGCAGCAGTACCGCCAGGGCCTGCGGGACAACGAGTGCAGCCCCTGGAGCCAGAGGGCCCGGCAGTTTGCCGTGGACCGCGGCATCTTCTCCGGCGGCGATCCCGGCCCGGATGGTCAGCCCAACTACATGTGGGAGGACCTGCTCACCCGGGAGCAGTGCGCCCAGGTGCTGTACGCCTTCGCCGAAACATTTGGACTGGCGTAAAAAACAGAAACACAAGACCGCGGGCCCGGAGCAATTTTGCTCCGGGCCCGCGGTTTAACAGGCCGCCTTACCGGCAGGCAGAGGCGGCCTACTGCTTATTGCTCGGCCATGTAGGGGTAGGAAACGGCGGACGAAGGAGAGAACGCCTCTTTGACCGAGTGTGCGCTGACCCAACGAATCAGATTCAGGCCGGTTCCCGCCTTGTCATTTGTTCCAGACGCCCGGGCGCCGCCGAACGGCTGCTGTCCAACCACAGCCCCGGTGCATTTGTCGTTGATATAGAAGTTCCCGGAGGCGTTGCGCAGGGCTTTCTCCATGGCGGCGATGGCCTGGCGGTCTTGGGCAAAGATAGCCCCGGTCAGGGCGTAGGGCGAGGCGGTGTCGCAGATCTGAAGCGTCTCCTCCAGCTTGTTGTCGTCATAGACATAAACCGAGACGATAGGCCCAAAGATTTCCTTTACCATGGACTCATAGGTGGGCGTTTTGCAGCGGATAATGGTGGGCTGTACAAACCAGCCCTTGCTGTCGTCACAGGTTCCGCCAGTAATGAACTCGCAGTCGGGGGAGGCGGTGGCCCGCTCCAAATAGCCCTTGCAGGTCTCAAAGGAGGCCCGGTCAATGACCGCGGCCATGAAGGTGTCAAACTCCTGCACATCGCCGACCTTGATAGAGGCCACGAGCTCCTTCAGGCGCTGCTCGACCCGGGGCCAGAGACTGGCTGGAAGAAAGACCCGGGAACAGGCGGAGCACTTCTGCCCCTGGTACTCAAAGGAGCCGCGGACGATGGCGGCGGCCAGCGGGTCAATGTCGGCGGTGTTGTGGGCAAAAATGAAGTCCTTGCCGCCGGTCTCTCCCACCAGACGGGGGTAGTTTGCATAAGCGGCGATGTTTTCGCCCACCTGCTTCCACACGCTCTGGAACACGCCGGTGGAGCCGGTGAAGTGGAAGCCGGCCATCTTGGGGTGGCTGACCACATAGCGGGACATGTCGCCGCCCGTGCAGGGGACAAAGTTGATGACGCCGGCCGGCAGGCCGCACCATTGGAGCAGCTTCATGTAGTAGTAATTGGACAGGACGGCGGTGCGGGAGGGCTTCCACAGGGCCACATTCCCGACGATAGCAGGGGCGGTGGGCAGGTTGCCGCCAATAGAGGTGAAGTTAAAGGGAGAGATTGCGCAGATGAATCCATCCAGGGGCCGGTAGTCCTGCCGGTTCCAGATGCCGTCGCTGCTGGAGGGTTGGTCCTTGAAGATCTCCTGGGCGCTCCATACGCCGAAGCGGAGGAAGTCGGCCAACTCGGCAATGTCAATCTCGGCCTGGAAGACCGTCTTGGACTGCCCCAGCATGGTAGAGGCGTTCAGGACCTGGCGGTACGAGCCGGTGATCTGGTCGGCGGCCTTCAGGAAAATGGCGGAGCGGTGCTCCCAGGGCATGTCTTCCCAGGCGTCCTTGGCGGCCAGAGCGGCCTCGATGGCCATATTCAGCTCCTTTTCCCCGGCCATACAGCACTCGGCGATGACATGCTGGTGATCGTGAGGCATTGTAACCTGGATGGTATGTTTGGTCCATACCTCTTTCCCGCCGATGATAAGGGGGATTTTCACCACTTGGGCCGCCTGTTTGGCAAGCTCTGCCTTCAGGGCGGCGCGCTCCGGGCTGCCGGGGAGATACCCCTTGAACGGGTCGTTCGCGGGCCGGGCGATGGTAAAATATGCGTTGGACATGAGAAGTTCCTCCAATCATAAGCAGCAGTGCTGCAAAAATATCCGTCGGGCTTTCTTTGGGCGTCCGTCCCCGCGGGGACGGACGCCCTTTTGCGCCTGTCTGGCGCACAGCCCTCCAGACTGTGTCAGGAAATCAGACCCAGCTTCGACAGCTCCTGGTCCACCCAGGCGATTGTCTCCGGCTTGGGCGCAATCAGCGGCAGCAGAAGGGGCTCGCCGCAGGGGACTCCGACCTTGTTCATGGCATATTTCAGGGGGCTGACATAGTTTTCACTGAACAGGGCCTTGAACAAGGAGAAATAGCGCATCGACATATCCATGGCGCCCTGAATGTTTCCGTCCTTCACCATGGTGTACATTTCGACCCAGGCGTCGGGCACGACGTTGGCCGTCGCCATAATCGCTCCCTTGACCCCCATGGTCATCAGGCTGACGGCGCTGAATTCATCCCCGGTCAACACATTGATCTGGCTGCCCACTTTGTTCAGAAGCTCCATGGCCTGGCTCATAGAGGCGCACTCCTTGATACCGACCAGGTTCTTCATGGTCTTCGTCAGCCGGACCATGGTATCCGGCAGGACATTGACATTGGTGCGGTAGGGGATGTTATAGACCAGAATGGGCATATCCACTGTCTTGTCCAAGGTGGTGTAAAACTCCACCAGGGCGTCCTGGGTGCCCACAAAGTAGAAGGGGGTCAGGACAAGCAGCGCATCAGCGCCGGCAGCTTTGCAGTACTGGCAGAACTTAACGCACTCGCCAATTCCTGTCTCCAGAACGCCGACCAGCAGCGGGACGCGCCCGTTGACCGCCTTCACGCTGATGTCCACGGCCCTGTGGCGCTCCTCCAGAGTCAGGGAGGTGTACTCGCCGGTGCCGCCCAGCAGCAGAAGGCTGTGTACCTTATGCGCGATTTGATAGTCAATCAATTCAATCAGGGCCTGTTCATTGACGGTGCCGTCCGGGTTCAAAGGGGTGACAAGTGCAGTCATAATGCCGTTCAGTTCCATCATGGTCGTTCGTCTCCTTTATATTCGTCGTTTGAATTGCGCCGAGGTATATGGGCAAAAGCGGTCAAGCCAGAACTTCAATTCCGGCAAGGCTTTGGGCCTCCTCCAACAGGCTCTCGCTGATCCAGAACTGATCCAGGGCCAGCGTGTTTCGGATACGGACAATACGGGGGGCCTTCGGATCAATGCCGCGGCAGCAGCTTATGGCAAAGGCCACGGCCTCCTCTTCATCCTGGGCAATCACCGGAATTTTGCCGGAGGCGGGGTTGCAGCAGGCAAGGCTGTTTTTGTATGTAGCCGGAAGGTCAATTTTTTCAAAAAACGCCCGGGTGATAAAGTCGGCCGCGTTGATGGCGATTGCGTTTCCGTGACTTGGCTCGGTCAAACGGAGCACCACAATCTGCTGGATGTCCGGTCCCTGAAAGCCGGCAATGCGCTCTGCGCTTCTGCGTCCGGTGATATTGGGATCCATGCCGGAGCCGCTGATATCCTTGCCGAACTCTTCAACCACCAGCACGTCAATGTGGGAAAAGGGCAGCCTGGGCATCATGGCCTTTGCCCTTTGCAGCAGAAGGGGCTCCTCCTGAAGCAGCGCCTCCCCCCGGATGGCCCGCACGATGGCGGTCTGCTCATAGCCGTTTTCCACAAGGGCCAGCCCAAACCGGACCTTTCCGGTTGCAAGGACCGTCTGCGCGGCCTCTGGAATGATTTGCGCGAACCGGTTTGTGCCGCAGCGGTGCAGTGTGCTGCACCCCTTTTCCTTTCCCAGTCCGATGGTGAGCATTTTCATCAGCCCGCTCTCAATCGGCCCGGAAAAATCTGTGTGTGCCTTGACCCGATTGATGGGCAAAATCCAGTCGGCTTCGTAGGCCTCCTTCGAGAAGTAAACCGGGATTCCGCTGGCGCTGTTGCCCAGGCATACGGTCTCCATTGAGGCGCGGATGGGAACCCCCATGGTCTTCTCGGTGATGCCGTAGGAGGCCAGCACCTTCCGCTGGCCGGCGCCGGTAGCGCCGCCATGGCTGCCCATGGCGGGCACCAGAAAAGGGGACGCACCGAACCGGTGCAGGTTCTCCAGAACAGACAGGACAATCTCGTCTATTTTATGGATGCCCCGGCTTCCGACACAGACGGCGACACGGTCGCCCGGGCGAATGCAGGAGCGAATTCCCGGGGCGCTCAATTCGTCCCGAATGGCTTTTGGGAGGTCATAAATTCGTGTGGCATCAAAGGTCTGACGGACCTGTATCAAGGCGCTCTCCTCCTGTCAAAAGGGCTTCTCTATCTTGCCGCGTTCCTGGCTCAGCCCCGCTCCTCCAGCGCTTTGCGGTTGAACAGGTTATACGGCGTCTGGCCGGAAAGGGCCTGCACCACGGTTTCTGCCAGCTTCTGCGAGCAGCGCCGCTTGGCGTCGATGGTGTCCCCTCCGAAATGCGGCGTTACTATGACATTGGGCAGGGCAAAGAGGGGATCGCCGGCATCCGGGGGCTCGCTCTCAAACACATCCAGGGCGGCCCCGGCAATTTCCCCGTCCCGCAAAGCCGCGGCAAGCGCAGCCTGATCCACAACGGGGCCCCGTCCCAGGTTGATGAGACAGGCGGTTTTTTTCATCTGCCGGAACTGCTCTGTGGAGAACATGCCGCGGGTTTCCGGGGTGAGCGGGGCGTGAATGGTCAGGAAATCGGCCAGCTCCAGCGCCTGCTGAAGGGTCTGCGCCTTCTGCACATGCAGCTCTGTCATCCGCTCCGCGGACACATAGGCGTCAAAGCCGACTACGTTCATGTGGAAGGCCAGGGCCTTTTGCGCCACATCCCGGCCAATGGTTCCCAGACCGACAATGACCAGAGTCTTGCCGGCCACCTCGTTTGGGATATTGGTCTCCCGGAATTTCCAGTTGCCAGTGCGCACAGCCTGGTCCGCCGCCCGTAAATTCCGGCTGAGCGCCAGGACAAACATCATGGCGTGCTCTGCGACCGAGACGTAATTGGCGTCGGGCACATTCAGCACCTGGATGCCCCGGGCGGTTGCGGCCTGTACATCAATGTTGTCCAGACCGACGCCGTGCTGTCCGATGACCTTCAGTGTGGGACAGGCCTCGATTACCCGGGCGGTGATCTGCTCCACCCGGGTGACCACGGCGTCGCAGGCGTTTTCCGTCAGACAGCGGATCAGGGTCTCCTCGCTGCCGTCCGGCGCCAGGTACACATCACAGTGCTCCTTTAGGATCTCCACCCCCACCGGCTGGATGGTGGGCTGAATTAACAGAACCTTGCGTTTCATACACATCAACATCTCCTTAAAAAAGGGCTGCGCCGCGCAGCGCTTATGGAATCATGCCAAAAAGACGGGGAACCGTGAGAACGATTGCGGGGAAATAGGTAATTAGGAACAGGACCAGGATGCTGCTGCACAGGAATGGCAGAACTTCCTTCACAATCTTTTTCAGGGGAGAGCCGGTGAGGCCGGCGGCCAGGTAGAGGGCGGTGCCATAGGGCGGCGTAATCATGCTGATCATGACGTTGACGACCATGACCACGCCGAAGTGGACCGTGCTGATCCCCATCTGCACAAAAATCGGAGCGAAAATCGGGGCAAACAGAATAAGCTGGGCGGTATCCGAAATCCACATGCCGTTAAACAGGAAAAAGATGTTGGCAAAAAACAGCAGCAGATAGGGGGAGAGATTGTGGGCGACCACAAAGGTGGAAATCATGCTGGGCACGCCCTCCATCGCCAGAATCCAGCTGACGATGCCGGTAAAGGCGATGATTAAATAGATGGAGGCGGAGGTCCGAGCCGTTTTTTTCAGGGCCTCGAACAGGCTTTTGGGCGTAATGTTGCGGTAGAAGAACACGCCCACAATCAGTGCGTAGAACACGGCCACGGCCGAAGCCTCTGTGGCGGTAAACACGCCGGAGATGATGCCGCCGATGATGATGAGCGGCATGAGCAGGGCGGAGGAGGCCGTCCAGATCACGCTGATTTTCTCCCGGGCGGAAATCTTGAAGTCCCGCTTGGGAAAGCCGCGCTTCTTTGCCATCAGGGAAATAATCAGCATCTGGCCGCAACCTATCAGCATTCCGGGGATCAATCCTCCCAGGAAGAGGGCGCCGACCGAGGCGTTGGTCAGACTGGCGTAGATCACCATGGGGATGCTGGGGGGGATAATGGGCCCCTGGATGGCGGAGGAGGCGGTCAAGGCGGCGGCAAAGTCGGCATCATACCCGTCCTCCTTCATCATCTGCACCTCAATCGGACCGAGGGCGGCCACGTCGGCCAGACCTGAGCCGGAGACGCCGCCGAACAACATGCTGGCCAGCACGTTGACATAGGCCATGCCGCCCCGGAGCCGCCCCACGAACAGTTGACAGAACTCCACCATCTTGGACATCATGCCCGTCTGGCTCATCAGCTCGCCGGACAGCGTGAAAAGCGGGATGCACAGGAAGACAAAGCTGTCCATGCCCGTGAAGAACTTGTGGGGATACACCAGCAGCTCAGACAGCATCCCCGGCTTTACCAGGAAGTAGCTGGCGGCGGCCGTTCCGATGGCGAAGACCACCGGCGAGCCAATAATCAGCATGGCAAAGAGGATGACAAGAACCAAAATCAAGGCAAGACTCATGGGGCATCCTCCTTTGTTTCCTTGGAAAATGATTTGAGAAAGGCGACAATATATTGGAACAGCATCAGCGCTGCGCCGACCGGAATGGAAAGGTAGGGGACAAACCAGGAGAATGGAAGCCCCAGCAGGGCGACATTGCGCCCCTTGTACGCCTGGATGCTGCCATAGACCAGAAGGATAAGCATCAGAACGAAGAACAGCATCTGATACAGCCGCTCCCGCACCCGGATCATTCCTTTGGGCCACATACTGTCAAAAAAGTCTACTTTAATCAACTCATCATCCCGCACAAGGGAATTGGCCACCAGCATAACCGTCCAGATGGTAAAATACCTGGCATATTGGTCCGCCCAGATGATTCCTTTGGAAAACACATATCGCATGATAACCTGGGCGAAAATGACGCACGCAACAGAACTCATGGTGAGCGCACCCAAAAAATCGGTGATTTTCGACACAGCGGCGCTGATTCGATCTAATTTTTGCATACAACTCCTCCTATACAGCGACGGATGTTTCAAAAAGGACAGGGGCGGCTCCGGGGCAGGAGCGCGGAGGAGCCGCCCCGTCCAGGTGCAGAGAAGGGGGAACTATCTCTGCGCATCAATTTCACTCTGGGTAGCGTCCACCAGCGCCAGGAAGCCGCGGACATAGTCGGCCTCGACGCCCACCGTTTCCAGATACGCAATGGCGGATTGGCGGGTGATGTCCTGGAAGGAGGCCAGCTCTGCCTCGTTGGGGGCATAGACCTGAACGCCGGCGGAGCGCAGTTTGTCAAAGACCTCTGGCTCGTTCGCAGTTGTAATGCCCATCATGGCCCGCTGGGCGGCCCGCGCGGCAGTCAGGACAATCTGCTGGTCCTCGTCAGAGAGGGACTGGAAAAATGCCTCATTCATGGTGCAGGCGTTGGAATTCAGCAGATGCTGGCTCAGGGTATAGTATTTGGTGACCTCCTGAAGGTTGTTCATCACCATGGTGTAGGGGGCCTGCTCCTGTCCGTCCACTACGCCGGTTTGCAGGGCGGAATATAGCTCCTGGAAGGAGATGACGCTGGGGATGCCCCCCAGGCTTTCCACCATGTCCATGTGCAGCGGAATCTCCATCACACGAATTTTCATCCCCTTGATGTCGTCGGCGCTTTTGATCTCCTTGGTATTGCTGGCAAAGTTGCGGAAGGCGGTGGGAAGATAGCACAGGACGCGGACGCCTGCGGCGTCAATCAGGTCCTGGCTCAGCTGCTGGCCGAACTCGCCGTTGAGAACGGTCAGGGCGGTGTTCAGGTCGCGGAAGACATAGGGGATATCCAGCACCTGGATCTTCGGCATGTAGGTGGCCAGCAGCCCGGTGTTCTGACCGGCTGTCATCTGAAGCGTGCCGCTTACTGTCTGCTCCAGCATCGAGGGCAGATCGCCCAGTTGATTGTTCGGGAAAACCTGCACGCCAATCCGGCCGCCGGACAGGGTCTCGACGGTGTTCTTGAACACCCGGGAGAAGGCGTAATAGGGCGATTCCAGAAGGCCGATTTCGCTGTCGTTATGCCCGAACTTGATGACGATCTCTGCGTTATCGGGCAAAACAGAGGTCGAGGTGACGGTGGGCGAGGCGTCGCCGCCGGTACCGGAGGGCGCGGCCCCGCCGGCGCTGGCAGAGGTTCCGCCACCAGAGGAGGCTCCGCCGCTGGTGGACGGGGTTCCAAGACAGCCCGTCAGAAGGGCGCAGCAAAGAAGAATCGCAGTCAGGCTGAACAGAGTGGCACGTTTTTTCATGGTGAATTCCTCCATATTTTCTCACAAAGGATGGTTTCTTCTCTCTGGGTTTAGGCTCCGCCTTGCCGCGCGTCCGGGTCTGGGAGGAGGGCTGCAAGGCGGCCCGCTTTTACAAAAGGCCAAGCCGTTTCATTTCCGCGTCGATCTCCTCACACAGCGCAGGGGTCGGCTCGCGGAGCGGAATGCTCAGCTCGCCTGCGTCAATCCCAATACGCCCCATGGCATATTTCAGCGGGCCCGGGTTGATTTCCTTGAACATCAGCTTGAACAGCGGGAAATAGGTCTTCAAAAGGGAGCGAAGCTGGGTCAGGTCCCGGCTGGACGCGGCGTTGAAAATTTTGACCCAGACGTCGGGGACCAGGTTTGCAGTCGCCATAATGGCGCCGTCCGCCCCCAGAAGAATTTCACCGGCGCACAAAAACTCCTCGCCGCTCAGAACAGAGATGCGGTCCCCTACCCGGTGAATCAGCTCCACAGCCTGTCCAAAGTTGGGGGAACACTCCTTCATGCCAATCAGATTGGGCAGCGCGTCCGCCACCTTCTCCACCGTCTCCGGCAAAATGTTGACGTATGTACGGTAGGGGATATTGTAGATCAGGAAGGGCATGTTTACCTCGCGGTCAAACGCCTTGTAGAAGTCGAGGATGCCGTCCTGGTTGGGGTGGACATAGAAGGGGGTCAACACAAGAAGCGAATCGGCCCCGGCGGCCTGGAAGAGCTTGCCGCATTTCACGGCCTCCCCAATGCCAGGGTCCAGCACGCCGGCAACAACAGGCACACGGCCGGCAGCGGCCTTCACGGCGGCCTGGACCGCATGGACCCGCTCTTCCACGGTAAGCGCGGAGTACTCGCCGGTTCCTCCCATCATTAACAGGCTGCTGACGCCATTCTCAATCTGAAAATCTACAAGCCTGGCAAGCTTGCCCTCGTCCACGGTATTTTCCTTTGTCAGCGGCGTAACCATTGCGGTCATAATGCCTTGGTACTTTTTCATGCTGCACACCTTCCTTAAAAGAAATGATCCATGGCGATGGCCACAGTTGACGGGCAAATTCAACAATCCGCCCGGTGAAAATCAAGTGTGCTCCTGTGCCATGTTCATAAATCATTATAAGCGCCGGGGGATGTTTTGAAAATTTCATAATATTCTATTTTCTGTTTAGAAGAACTAAACAACGCCCCGCCCGCAGGAAAAAAGAGAGTTGTGGGAAAAGAAAAGCTGAAGTAAAATAAAGAAGAACGGTGGGGAGGAGAAGGAGAATCGGGGAGGAGGTACCTGCAAAGGTCCCTGTTTTCACAAGTTTTTTTCTTTGCAGGAATTCGCTTTCGATTATGTGGGAGGAACCGCGATGTCTTTGGCTACCTATAAGCTGTTTTGTACCATCGCAGAGCAAAAAAATATGGCCCAGTCCGCAGAGCTTCTGCATATTACGCCATCTGCGGCCACACATGCGATGAATAGTTTAGAAAAAACATTGGGGTTTACGCTGCTGAATCGTGACCGGAGAGGCGTTACGCTGACAGCGTATGGTGAAATGCTGCTGCCCCGCTTTCGTGCCATTCTTCAGGAGGAGGAGAACCTTCAGGAGGAAATTTCGCAGATCAACGGGCTGGAAAAAGGATGTGTCCGCATTGGCGTCTTTGACAGCGTCTGTACCAGCTGGCTGCCGACAATTCTGGGCTCCTTTAAGAAAAAGTACCCCAGAATTGAGGTACAGGTCTATCAGGGCGGGTATCAGGATATTGAAGATAAGCTGAAATTTGCGCTTCTGGATATGGGCTTTGTATCGCTGCCGACCTCGGACCAGTTCAACACCATTACCCTTCTCCATGACCGCCTGCTCTGCGTTGCGCCGCAGGACTACTTTCCGAAGACGCCGCCCTATGTCACGCCGAATGATCTGCGCCAGGTGCCCCTTATTATTGCAAAGCGGGGCTATGACCGAAATATCAGTGATTTTTTTGAGCAAAATCAGCTGTTTTGTAGTCAACAGCACAATATTGCGTCAGAAAGCTCTGCAATAGCCATGGTGGAGGCGGGGATGGGATGCAGTATTTTCCCTGAGCTTGCCTTAAAAATACATCCCGGAAATTACAAAGTATTTCCGCTTATTAACAACGAGTACCGCACCATCGCCCTGGCCACCCTGAAGGAAAAGCGGCCCTCTCTTGCAGGCAGTAAGATGATTCAGGAAATCCGCTCCATACTTGAAACTTATTCAACTTTAAGTTGAGTGAAAAATAAGAAGGGCTTAATATGCGAAAAAACTGTCATTTTGCACAATAAGAGCGTTGAATCGGGGGGATGCACGCTGTTTGGGGGATTTCGCTGCTATGGCCGGCGTCCCCCTGCGCCGGGTACGGAGCGGATGGCATTTTTGCAAAAAATGTCGGAGCAAAGCGGGCTTTGCTCCGACGGTGCGTTCTATGGTGCAAAAAGATGTGGCCTTACAGGCGAGGGGCGCTGACAAAAAGTCCTCCGCCTGATTGCCTAACGGGCACAGCCCTTCGGATTCGGCAAAGGCATTTACTCTGCCAGAGCCTGAAAGACGGTCCGGTTGTGGAGGACGGCCGGGGAATCCGGCCGGAAGGCGGCGGCCAGCTCGTTAAAGGCCTCCGCCCGCTTCTGATCGCCCAGGCGGCTGTAGCAGAGACACAGCTGGATACAGGGGAGATAGCCGTAGCAGTCCGGGGAGACAAAGCCGCCCCTGCGGTCATCCCGGGGACAGGTCAGAGCCAGCGCGTACCAGTAGGCGGCCTGCCGGTACTGCTCCTGCCGGAGGAACCAGTGGCCAAGCTCGCAGCAGGTCTCCGCCCGGGGGCGGTCATAGGCAAAGGCGCGCAGCAGCGCGGCCAGCTCCGCCTGGCCGTGGCCCAGCTCCCTGTGGCAGTAGGCGCAGTGGCAGCAGGCGTCGATGTTGTTCTCCACCCAGCCCCGGCCCTCCGCCAGAAAATCCTCGAAGACGGCCAGGGCCTCTTCCCAGCGGTGGTGGTAGTAGAGCTCCCGGCCATAGTAAAACTGCTGGCGGGGCTCCAGCTCCGCCCCCGCGGCCAGTTGGGCCTGATAGATGCGCAGGTTCCGGTCCGGGTCAGAGGGTCTGGTCTTGCGGTGGGTGACGGCGAATTCCCCGTACTGGACCTTTCCCGTCGGAGTGACCACCTCGTGGACAGCTCCCACCCAGCCCATTCCGGCCCGGTTTTTGATGAGCCGCTCCCGGTAGTAGGAGAAGGTCACCCGGCCGCTTTCGTCAAAGCCGGTGTGGTAGGGGGCCATCACGACTGCGACAGAGGGGTCCAGGGTCTCCTTCAGCGCCAGAAAGGCCTTCTGGTCCTCCTCCAGAAGCACATCGTCGGCGTCCAGCCACATGCAGTAGTCCATGGACGCGTGAGAGAAGGACTCGTTCCGGGCGGCGGCAAAGTCGTCCCGCCAGGGAAAGTGGAAGATTTTGTCGGTAAACCGGGCGGCGATCTCCCGGGTGTGGTCGGCAGAGCCGGTGTCCACAAGGATGATCTCGTCCACCAGCCCGGAGATGCTCTCCAGACAGCGCTCCAGCACGTCCTCCTCGTTTTTTACAATCATGCACAGGCTGACGCTTACCATGGCGGCGCCTCCTTTTGATTCCTTGTGAGGAGGATGTGGCTCAGGCTGAGCTCCTCGGCGGCGATGGAGGAAATAATCTCGTTGAGGCTGCCCTCCCTGGTCAGAGGAGGATCAATCCGGGGAAAGGTTGGCAGTGACATGAGATATTCCTCCTCAGCTCAGACGGGTGATGGACAGGGGCGCGCCGGCGGAGCCAGGCAGCAAAGTGGCTGCCGAGGCAATGCCGAACATTTGCGGGGAGAGCGTCCCCTGCATCTTCGCTTTCAAAAAGAGCTGGTTCTGCATCGCGGTTTCCAGCATACTGCGCTCTCGTTGGCGGCCAGCACATCGCTGACCGTGGCAGGCGGACCGCTGAGACCGGGCAGGGTCCCCAGAATATATTGCAGCTTCTCCCCCTCGGCGTTGAGGATATGGCTCAGTCCAAGCTCCTCCATGGCGATGGAGGAGA
Source organism: Lawsonibacter sp. (assembly GCA_022791995.1). GTDB lineage: Bacteria > Bacillota > Clostridia > Oscillospirales > Oscillospiraceae > Lawsonibacter. The sequence continues at coordinate 3,250 of JAAWAD010000083.1, read as the reverse complement.
GAATTTGATTGACTGCGTCTTCCCGTTCGATCGACGGGTCAACGGTGGGAAAGCTGGGCAGAGACATAGTCGAGAATCTCCTTTCAAATTGACCAATGCACTATGAACATGCGCCGGGATAGTCTATGCCTTCGCCCGTCGAAAGGTTCCCGGCTGCACCGAGCGGCCCTGACTGGCATAGGGTAAAACGGCGGCATGGAATCCCTGCCGCACATCTTGCTCCCGGCCTCCGCCGGGACGTATTTTGGAGTTTTGAATATGTCGATGCCCTCCTTTCCACCCAACGGGGCGGATATGACCCGGGAAGAGGCTCTGACCATGATTATCGCATCCGTCGCCATGGAGGAGCTTGCCCTGAGCCACATCCTCAACGCCGAGGGGGAGAAGCTGCAATATATCCTTGGAACCCTGCCCGGCACAAGCCCCTGCGCCTGTCCGCAGGATGTGCTGGCTGTCAACAAAAGCGTCACCGCCCTGGTTGAGGCGGTGACACAAAATCAAATCCTTCTGAAAAACAAGCTGGCCCAGGTGCTGGAGTTCTGTCCCCTTCCGCCGCCCCCACCGCCGGTCTGTCAACCACCGAGTCCGCCCCCCTGCCCTCCACCCCCTTGCCCTCCGCCCCCTTGTGTTCCCCAATGCCCGCCCCCCTGTCCTGCGCCCTGTCAGGTGCCGCACAGTGGGAAAAGCGCTGTTCAGCTGATTGGACAGCAGGAGCGGCTGCTGTGGAATCCAGACTGCCGCCTGCCCTGGAAGCTGCGAAGCGGTTCTGGAGCCTGCATCTGCTGGGATGGGCGCACGCCCGCTCAGATTCAGCTCAGCCCCGGGAAGTCCTATGCGGTCCAATACACACTGAGCGTCTGCGCCACGCCGTCGTCCGAGGGGAAAATCCTTCTCAAACAGTCGCCCTGCGGCGGATTTACTGACCCACTACCTCTCCGCTTTTCGGCGGGGTGTTCCCTGCAAACCTTGCAGTATGCCGCTGTTCTGCACCCGTACCGGAGCAGCGGATACCTCTCGGAGCTGTCCCTGGTCCTGGACGCCAACGCTCCGGTATGCGTGGACCGGGCCGTGATGGATGTGGTGGAGCTTACCGTGGCACAGGGACGCGCCTTCCGGTAAGGCCGGGATTGCCTGAATCAATTTTCTCCCACAAATGAAAATACCGCAGGGAAGCCTCTGTAGAGAGTGATTTCATTGCTTCATAGAAAAGCTGACAGGCCGCAAAGAAAGCGGTCTGTCAGCCTATCGTGGTTAAAATAATTCAGCGTTCCGGTCTGCGCCCCACCAAACCAAAGCCCAGCGCAGCGGGTTTGGTTTGGAGAGGAGGAGCAAGGGAGCGGAGCGGATGGCATTTTTGCAAAAAAATGTCGGAGCAAAGCGGACTTTGCTCCGACGGCGTGGCAGTGCCGAACACTTTCGATGCCACTTGTTTCCTGATAGGTCAGTCCATATAGCATGAATTGTCTTCATCAGAGATTGAGGTTGTCTTCTGAGCTAAACGGTCAAATTGATCTTGATCTCTTCATTGATGTTGGCATACATAATTGGGATTTTTTTAAATCCTCTTCTTGAATACTGATCGTGGCAATGTCATCCTTTTCTCCACATTGGGGAAAATTAACCAGCCAGCAATTCTGTATACACCTATCATCACAAATCCAGCCCTGCATTCCTTTGTGTACTCCATCTCGTGCATACTTGTCTTTTTCAACGGTTAATTCAACACAGTCCATTTCTTTCATATACGGTATTTCTCCATAGCCTGCCGTTCCATTTCAGCTTGAAACCACTGAACGTCCATTACTATATAACCCCAAGACGCAAATAATTTTTCTTTTGTATGAGGATACTTTCCCTGCGTATTGAAAAGATAAGGATCAAATTTGCCGTAATCACTATCAGCAGAAATACTTAACGATACGACAGCATAGTCAACAGGTTCCAATGTACAATGGCAGTTTGGATGATGGGGCTATGGGGGAGTTTTGCCTTCCAGAAATAAACATCCGTCCAGCATCAAGCACACTTGGCAGTGGGAACTTCCTTCTAAGTGATGTACCCACCTGACCCAACGCGGCCCGTCTGATTTCCGCAGACAGAGTGCCCCAGCGCTTCGTTTGAAATACATTTATCTTCTCCTTTACAAATAGCGGGTGAAAACCTTTCTACCAGTAAGGAGAAATTATTATAAAGTTGTACGTTTGTGTGCTTCCATCTCAGAAAATATATATAAAATAGGACAGACCAACCCCTTGGCGGCCTGTCCTATTTTTGTGGCGCAGAAGGAGGGATTCGAACCCTCGCACGGTTTAACCCGTCTACTCCCTTAGCAGGGGAGCCCCTTATAGCCACTTGGGTACTTCTGCATGGCTGTAAGACGTGCTGCCTCTTGAGAGAATAAGGTGGCGGAGAGAGTGGGATTCGAACCCACGGCTCTTGCGAGTCACCGGTTTTCAAGACCGGCTCCTTAAACCACTCGGACATCTCTCCTCGTGTTCTTCCATTGAGAGGCGAGAATCATTCTACCACGCTTTGGGGGGGCTTGTCAATAGGTGTGGGCAATTTTTCTGGCCGGGGGCGGCGGGATACCGTCCCCCGGCCTTGGCTGGGGCGGCTTTAGTAGGCCACGCCCCAGTAAATCATGTGCTTGGCGGGTCTTCCGCAGCAGACGCAGGTGTCGGACACCGATTCCTGCTCCAGGGGCATACAGCGAGAGGTGACGCCGGCCTCCTCCTTCATCTTCAGCTCGCAGTCCAGCTCGCCGCACCACATGGTTTTGGCAAAGCCGCCCTCGGTCTGGATAAAGCGCTTCACATCCTCCAGGGTGAGGCACACCCGGGTGTGGTTTTCCAGGTTCCGCTTGGCCCGGCTGTACAGGCTGTGGTGTACCTCGTCCAGCAGGCGGTGGACGGTCTCCTCCAGCTCGGCCAGGGGGACGGAGATCTTTTCGCCGGAGTCCCGGCGGCAGATGCAGCACTGGTTCTGCTCCATATCCTTGGGGCCGATCTCCACCCGGAGGGGAATCCCCTTCATCTCGTACTCGGCGGCCTTCCAGCCCATGGAGTTGTCCGAGTCGTCCATCTTTGCCCGGACGCCGGCGTCCAGCAGCCGCTTCAGCAGCCCGGAGGCGGCCTCCAGAACGCCGTCCTTGTGCTGGGCCACCGGGATGACCATGGCCTGCACCGGGGCGATGCGGGGGGGGAGCACCAGGCCGTTGTTGTCGCCATGGGTCATGATGATGCCGCCGATG
>JAAWAD010000082.1 GCA_022791995.1 Lawsonibacter sp. | reverse complement strand
GTGGTGCCGGCGGTGCCCTGGACCACCTTGGTGGAGTCGCCGGTGATGGCGGCGGTCAGGTGCTCGGACAGCCAGCTCTTGGCGGTGCCCGGTTCGCCGATGAGCAGCAGGGCCCGGTCGGTGAGCAGGGTGGCAATGGCAATCTCCACCAGCCGCCAGTCCCCGAAGTACTTCGTCGTGATGGGCACCCCCTTGGCGGTACACTCCCCGGTGATGTAGTGGAGCACCGCCCGGGGGGACATTTTCCACCCCGCGGGGACGCTGTCGTGGTCGGTGGCAATCAGCGCTTCAATTTCCCGCTGATAGAGCTCCTCCGCCGGGAGGCGCTGTACATTTTTGTCAGACATTTCAAGTTCCTCCGTTGCTCACAGTTTCGACCAGTCGATGTTGGACGGAAAGTCCTTGCCCGCCTGAAGCTGCTCGATGGTCCAGGGGATGGCCTTCTGGATCAGGGGCGCGGCCTGCTTCTGGAAGGCCCCCTCCGCCAGAACCTCCTCCAGCAGGGCGATGGTCTCCTCCGCGCCCAGGGCCTGCCAGGCGTCGTACATCAGCTGCCACACCGCGTAGCCGCGGTTATCGCCGGGCCTTTTCGCCAGAGCCTTCCCCAGCACCCCCCGGGGGCTGCCCCCCATACGGAACAGCCAGCGGCTGTAGGAGTAGGGCTGGCCCTTCTCCGCCATCTGCCTTCGGGCATAGGGAATCAGGACCGCTTTGATCGCCTCGTTTTCCGGGTTGGTCTGCTTGATGAGAATGCGGTCCAGCCCACCGACGTCCTCCCAATAGACGAATTGGATGGCGGCGCAGCTGCCCTGGACGTCGGTCCAGGCCGCCCGGGTCAGCCGCTCAAGCCACCGGACGTCCAACGGCTCCGCCGTGGGCTGGCTGCCGTAGACCACATACCTGTCCCTGAACCACCACACGTCGTCCAGAGCCCGGCACAGGACAATGTGCAGGGTCTTTTTGCGCTCCGCATCCTCGGCCGGCAGCTCCGTCTGGATATAGGGGGAATAGGTCTCGAAGACCTCCGCCGCCGTGCGGGAGAGAATCGCCGCCAGAAAGCTGAGGTGCAGATACCGGGTCATTTCAGGCCGGCGGCTGAACAGCTCCAGGCAGAAGTCCCGCAGGGGCCCGGGGCCGGTGCGGCGCAGGCAGTCCCGCAGGGTATCGGTCAGCCGCACGCCGATGAAGACGGGCCCGCCCTTCTCGTTGGTCAGGGCGTCGAACTCCTCCATGTGCCCGTCGGCCCACCGCCAGAGGTCCACCATGGCGGGGCCGTTCTTCTTCCCCACGGCCTGGCACCAGCGGACCAGCTCGTTCTGCTCCTCCGCAGAGACATGGCCGTCCCCGGCCAGCATCTTCTCCAGCCGCGCCCGCAGGCCGGCGGCAATCAATTCCCCGGCCCACGCGCCCTCGGTCTTCTCAAGGAACGGGATGGAGTCGGGGCGCTTGTCCAGCTCCTCCGCCCAGAAGGCGGCCACCGCCTCTCCGTCCTGGGCCGACAGGGCCCGCAGCACCGCGTATCGCCCCTCCCCCTTCTCGGTCCGGGCCAGCTCCAGCAGCAGGGGGACGTTCTCCGGGTCTCCGCCCAGAGCCTCGAGCACGGCGATGCGCACGTCCTTTTTGGCCTGGGGCAGAACTTCCCGCAGCCAGGGCGTGGCCTCCGCCCCCCGGATGGCAGCGATGACCTCCACCCGGCGGGCCATCACCTTCTTTCCGGCGGGGTCGAAGCCCTCCTCCAGCAGGGACAGGGCGGCGGGGCCGATGTCCTTCAAAATGGCCCCGGTTTCCTCCGCCATCTCCCCATAGCCGTCCCCCAGGCTGGTCACCAGGGCGGGGAGCACCCGATAATCCCGGAATATGTCCGGGTTGGTTTTCCGGGCGGACTGGACCGTCTCCAGCCGTCCGCTGCCGGTGGTGGTGAGGGCGGTCAGCAGGGGGCTGAGCTGTCCATAGGACAGGGGCAGGCAGGCCGCCGGGCAGTCCGGGGCGGGCAGGGGCTCCAGCGTCCCTGGCACAGCGGACACCCCCTGGGTGTAGGCCACCGCGCCGGCCAGAGCCAGCACGTCCAGCAGCACATGGGGGCGCTCCCGGTCCGGGGCGGACAGGAGCCGGTCCACCCCCTGGGACAGCTTTTCAAACACCGGGCTGGCCGCCGCCAGGGGCTTCAGGTCCTCCGCCGCCCGCCGGAGCCGGAAATCCTCTCCCAGCAGGCCGGCACCCGCCATTGCAGCCTGCTCCAGCCGCTCCTTCAGGGTATAAAGAGGCTGTAGATTCATGAACAATCCCTCTCCTTATCGCATATCCCACCAGTCGCTCCACTCGGGGAAGGGCCTTCCGCCCCGGAGGAGCACCACAGTGTGGGGGATGGCCTTCCGTCCCAGCTCCTTGTCCTCGGCCCGCAGCGCGCCGGAGGCCAGCACCGCCTCCAGGCCCTCGGCCAGCTGCTCCGGGGGGTACCCGTCCTGGAAGGCCAGCTGGAACAGCTGCCAGACGTAGTAGAGATAGACCTTCTGCTGCCCCTTCCCCACGACCTTGGGCAGCAGGTCGTGGAATTGGCCGTGGAAGCGGAGAATCCACCGGCTGTAGGTGTACCAGCTGCCTTGGCTGGCCAGCACCTCCATGCGCCGGCGGAGGTAGGGAACCAGCTGGGTGCAGGTCTCCGGGTCGTCGGGGTTGGCCAGATTGCACAGGTCTCTGTCAAAGCCCCCCACCACCTCTCCGTGGCCGAAGGGCAGGTACTTGCGCTCCTTCCCGTCGATCTTCCGCCAGACGGCGTGGGTCAGGCGGCCAATCCACCGGGGGTCCAGGGTCTGGGAAATGGGCCGGCTGAGGCCGTAGTCGAACACATAGCGCCTCTCCTCCCAGTGCAGGCGGCCCAGGGCCTTGAGCAGCCCCTCGTGGAGCAGCCGCTTCCCCTCCGTCCGGGCCAGGGGCTGCTGGACCTGGATGTAGGGGGAAAAGGTCTCGTACACCGCCGCCGGCTCCCACAGCAGGACGGCGGCCAGAAAGGCGTGGCCAATCCATCGGGGGCGCTCCCGGTCCCGCTCCCACAGCTCCAGGGCCGTCTGGCACAGGGGGGCGCTCCCCACCTGGCACAGGCCGTTCAAAAGGCAGGTGCAGACCCGCTCCTCCAGAATGGCGGGGTCGGCCACGTGGCTGGCCTGGGCCAGGGCGTCCAGCGGGCCGTCCACCCACCGCCAGAAGTCCAGCATGGCGGGAGAGTCCTTCCCCTGGGCCGCGCTGCACCAGGGGCGCAGCACCGCCTGGGCCTCCATGGAAAGCTTCTTGTCCTCCCCCAGGGCCCGCTCCAGACGCTCCCGCAGGCCGGCGGCCAGCAGGTCCGAGGCCCAGTCGGGCCGGGGCCCGTCCAGACAGTCCACTGCCTCCCGGTTTGTCTCCAGCTCCTGGGCCCAGAAGGCCCGCACCGCCTCCCCGTCCTGCCGGGCCAGAGCCGCCAGGGCCGCCTGCCGGCTCTTTCCCCGCTCGGTCTTCACCAGCTCCAGAAGAAGCGGGGCGTTGTCCGGGCCGGCCCCCAGGCCAGCAATCACAGCACCGCGCACATCCTTCTTGGCCCGGGGCAGCAGCTCCAGCAGCCAGGGGGTGGCCTGCGCCCCCTCCAGGGCGGCAATCACCTCCACCCGCCGGGCCATCTCCCGCTTGCCCTCCGGGTCCAGGCCCTCCTTCAGCAGAGGGACAACCGCCTTCCCCTGGGTGGTGAGGATCTTCTGGTTCAGCTCGGCCAGCTCGGCGTAGCTCTCTCCCAGGCCCCGGACCAGGGCGGGGAGCACCCGGTAGTCCCGGAAAAATTCCGGGTGGGCCTCCCAGGTGTCCTGGATGACCCCCATCCGTCCTCCGCCGGTGCCCGTGAGGGCCTCCAGCAGCGGGTGGAGCTGCCCGTAGGAGACCGGCAGGCAGGTCATGTACCGGGGACCGTCCGGCAGCGGCTCCAGCTCCCCGGGCACCGTGGACACCCCCTGGGTGTACACCACCGCGTTCACCAGCGCCAGCACGTCCAGCAGACGGTTCCCCTGCTCCTGGGCCGGCGCGGCCAGCAGCTCCTCCAGGCCCTGGACAATTTTCCCAAAGACCGGGCTGGCCGCCCCCAGCGGCTTCAGCGCCTCCGCCGCCCGCTGAAGGCGGAAATCCTCCCCCAGCAGACCCGCGCCTGCCATCGCCGCCTGCTCCAGACGGGACTTTACATCGTAAAGAGGTTGTAAATTCATAGAAACCTCCATTAAAACAGCAGCCGGGCCGTCTGTTCCGGGGTGACAAGGCTGTAGGGGTGCAGGCAGATGGTCCGGTCGCTCTCGTCATAGAACAGCAGGCCGAACAGGGCACTGCCCGGCCTCACGTCCAGCATAGACAGGCGGGCGGTACAGGCGTGGTCGGGGCCGTCCTCCGCCCGGTCCCGGAGGCGGAGGCGCTCTCCGGCGGGGTCCTCCAGCACCAGAGCGCCGTCAACCTGCCCCAGCCGGCCCACGGGGACCAGAACGGCCATGTACTTGGGCAGGAGGGTGTTTTTAAACTGTCCCTTGGCCAGCTTCACCGCCTGGGCCAGGCCGGGCTGGGCCAGGGCGGGGAGGGCGGCCTGCTCCTGGGGGGTGACGGGCCGGCTGGCGCAGCTCTCCCAGCGGATGCGCCGGTTGCCCTCTCCGGGGTAGAGGCACAGGAGGGGGACCTCCAGCAGGGCAAAGCAGCTGTCCTCCCCCTTCACATATTTCAGGGCCTTCAGGGGCCGGTAGTTCAGGGTCTGGTCGATGCACCCGGTGTCCAGGTCCAGCCACCAGCCCCGCTCGACGTACTCCTTTTTCACCGGGTCCAGGGAGACGTCGAAGGACAGCTGGACCAGCCGGGCGTTCTCCCGCACCGAGCCGATGGCCCGCAGGTCCTCCAGCTTCCACACGCCGCCCAGGGCCTCGAACAGAAGGGTGTCCTCGGCGGAGTAAGCTCCGGCGTCCAGCTTCTCCTGCAAAAAGACCCGGGACTTTTTGATGGTGGAGCGGAGGGCCACAAGGATATTCAGAGCCTGGGCATAGCCCCGCTGCGCCCCCTGGGGGGCCTTTTGAATCTCCCGCACGGTCAGGGCCAGGCGGGCGAAGGAAGCCTGAAGGCCGGTGAGGTAGCAGCTGCCCAGATCCTTGGCCAGCTTGTCATAGCTCTGGGCGGAGGCCCCGGCCAGGGTGCCCGCTCCGGCGGTCAGCAGGTCACCGATCATCTTCTCCGCCATGTCCAGCCCCTCCAGCTGGCGGCTGAGCTTTTTCTTTTGGGCGGCGGTGTTGGTCTTTTTTGGCTTGGCGGCGGTCTGCGCCTTCTTGGCTGCCCGGGCCGCCTGCTTTGCCTGCTTTTCCGCCAGCTCCTGGGGCAGCGCCTCCACGGCGAAGGGGCTCTTCTCCAGCATTCCGAACATCAGCCCCAGGGCGTGCTTGCAGGGGAACTGCCGGCTGGGGCAGGAGCAGCGGCACACCGGGGCCTGGGCGTTTGTCCAGTCGATGGAGACCCGGTAGGGGGTCTTGCCGCTGCCGGCGCACTCTCCCCAGCACACGGCGCCGTCCTCCGTCTGACACAGGCCGGAAAAGCTCCCCTTTTTCCACAGCTTCCGGCCGTTTTCCGCTGCCGCCGGGTTGGGCGCCTGAAGCAGAATGAATTGTTCCGTGACTTCCATCATGACCTTTTCCTCCCAAACAAAATGACGCGCAGAGTGAAAAAATCCCGCCCAAAGGGCGGGATTTTGAAACGGGGCAGACGCCGCCCCGACATGGTGCGCCTGAAGGGACTCGAACCCACACGCGTTGCCGCACGAGAACCTAAATCTCGCATGTCTACCAATTCCATCACAGGCGCCAATCCCTGTGTTCCCTATGATACACAAGAAGCGGGCAAAAGTCAACGGCCTGAAAAAGAAAATCGCCCCTGGGTGTACTCCGGCGTGCAACCTTTCCGTCCGACACCCCGCTTATTGAAGCAAGCTGAAAAAGGAGGAACCCATTATGTTTATTTTGCAGGCAGACAAGACAAGTCTGGAGATTCTGAAGGCGGCGCCCCTGTCCAGCGGCTCGGCCAACACCTGCCGCATCCAGTTTCTCTTCGACCGGGCGTGGGATGGTCTGAGCCGGACAGCGGTCTTCTCCGCCGGGGAGCGGACCATCTCCGTTCTGCTGGGGGAGGACGGCCTGTGTCAGGTCCCCTGGGAGCTGCTGGAGGCCCCTGGCCCGGCGCTGACGGTGGGGGTCTACGGCTCCCGCGGGGTGGACACCGTGCTCCCCACGATGTGGGTCTGTTTGGGCTACATCCAGCAGGGAACCGCCCCGGAGGAGGCGGTCCGCCGCCCCACCCCGCCGGTGTATGAGCAAATTCTGGGCCTGATGCAGCAAAAGCAGAACCGCATCCTGGGCCTGCCTGGCCAGATTGTGGCCATTGACCAGGAGGGCAACGCGGCCGCGCAGGATCTGACCCTCGGCGGCGGTGAAAAGGGGGACCCCGGCCCCCAGGGTCCCAAGGGCGACCCGGGAGAGACGGGTCCCCAGGGCCCCAAGGGCGACCCGGGAGAGACCGGTCCCCAGGGCCCCAAGGGTGACCCGGGAGAGACCGGTCCCCAGGGCCCCAAGGGCGACCCGGGAGAGACTGGTCCCCAGGGCCCCAAGGGTGACCCGGGGGAGGCCGGCTCGGGGAGCCTTCCCGGCGGGGTGATTCTGATGTGGTCCGGGGCGGTGAACGCGATTCCTGCGGGCTGGGTTCTGTGCGACGGGAAAAATGGCTCCCCCGACCTGCGCGGGCGGTTTGTGCTGGGCGCGGGGGACAGCTATGCCGTGGGCGCCCAGGGCGGCGAGACCACCCACCAGCTGACCCTGACCGAGATTCCCTCCCACAACCACCAGTACACCCTTTTCCACTCCGCCTCCTGCGATACGGTGGAGACGGGAACCTACTACAACTCCATGCGGCAGGGGGCCAACGGCGCCTCCACCAAAAAGGTAACGGAGTACTCCGGCTCCAGCAACGCCCACAACAACATGCCCCCCTATTACGCCCTGTGCTTCATCATGAAGCTGTGACAAAACCGAAAGGCGCTGAAAGCACACGCTTTCAGCGCCTTTTTGCTCGTTGGTGCGTCAGGACAGGGACTCCAGCTCCGCCTGCCACAGAGCGGCGCAGGCGTCGGAGGGCATCCGCCAGTCTCCCCGGGGAGACAGGGCAAGGGAGCCCACCTTAGGCCCGTCCGGCAGACAGGAGCGCTTGAACTGCTGGCCGAAGAAGCGGCGGTAAAAATTCTTCAGCCACTTCAGGATGGTCTCCCGTTCATAGACGTCCCCCAGGGCATAGAGGGCCAGCCGGAACACCTTCCGGGGCGGGAAGCCCCACCGGACAGCGTAATACAGGAAAAAGTCGTGCAGCTCGTAGGGGCCCACCAGGTCCTCGGTTTTCTTGGCGATTTCCCCCTGGCTGGGGGGCAGCAGCTCGGGAGAGACGGTGGTGTCCAGAATGTCCCGGAGGACGGCGGACATGTCCGGGTCTCTCCCCTCCGCCTCGCTGGCGGCATAGGCCACCAGATAGCGGACCAGGGTCTTAGGGATGGAGGCGTTGACGGCGTACATGGACATGTGGTCCCCGTTGTAGGTTGCCCAGCCCAGGGCCAGCTCGCTCAGGTCCCCGGTGCCGATCACCAGCCCGCCGGCCTGGTTGGCGATGTCCATAAGCACCTGGGTGCGTTCCCGGGCCTGTCCGTTTTCAAAGGTGACGGACAGGTCCTCCATGGACTGGCCGATGTCCCGGAAGTGGACCCGGACCGCCTCTCCAATGTCCACCGTGCGGAAGGAGGCGCCGATGCGCTCGGCCAGCACCTGGGCGTTGGACTTTGTGCGGCTGGTGGTGCCAAAGCAGGGCATCGTCACCGCCGTGATGTCGGTCATGGGCCGGCCCAGCATAGCCATGGCCCGGGCGGTGATGAGCAGTGCCAGGGTGGAGTCCAGCCCGCCAGACAGCCCCACCACCGCCGTCCTCGCGCCGGTGTGGGCCAGCCGCTTCTTCAGACCCAGGGCGGCGATGGTCAAAATCTCCTCGCACCGCTCCCGCCGGTCCCCCCGGTCCGCGGGGACAAAGGGGTTCTTCGACACAGGCCGGGTGAGGGCGGTCTCCGCCGCCTCCAGCGTAAAAGAGCACCGCCAGTCATCCCCGTCCCCGCCCCAGGGCCGGAAGGTGTTCATTCTCCGCCGCTCCAGGGTCAGCCGCCCCAGGTCAATCTCGCTGACGGTCAGCCCGGAGACGAAGCGGCGCTCGGCCAGAACAGCCCCATTTTCCGCAACCATGCTGTGACCGGAGAAGACCAGGTCGGTGGTGGACTCCCCCTCGCCGGCGTTGGCGTACACATAGCCGCACACCAGCCGGGCGGACTGCCCCGCCACCAGGGCTCGGCGGTAGGAGGACTTGCCCGCCGCCTCGTCGCTGGCGGACAGATTCAGAATCAGCGTGGCTCCCGCCCGGGCCAGCGCGGCGGAGGGGGGCTCCGGGGCCCACAGATCCTCGCAGATCTCCACGCCCACAACCAAATCCGGCACGCTCCGGCAGGCAAACAGCCCCCGGGGGCTCATGTCCACCAGGTCATCGCCGCACAGCGACAGAGTTACCTCCTGCCCCGCCCCGGAGGCAAACCAGCGGCCCTCGTAAAATTCGCCGTAGTTTGGGATATTTACCTTGGGCCGCAGCCCCAAAATTTCTCCCCTGCAAATCACTGCCGCGCAGTTGTACAGCTTGTGGTCCTGCCCGCTGCGCACCGGAAGGCCCAGGGCGGTGAGCATGTCCAGGTCCGCCGTCTCCCTCAACACGGTCTCCAGGGCCTCCTCCGCTCCCCGGAGCAGGGTCTCCTGAAGGAACAGGTCCCCGCAGGTGTAGCCCGTCAGACACAGCTCGGGCAGACAGAGCACCTTTACCCCCTGCTCCGCCGCCTGCTTCATCAGCTGAATGCACTGTTGGGCGTTGTAGGCGCAGTCAGCCACCTTGATTTCCGGGGTCCCAGCCGCCACTTTGATAAATCCATCCCGCATGGGAACGCCTCCTCGCTGTAAAATTGGAAAAAATCGGAGCAAGCGATATGAAGCTTGCTCCCAGGCGCAGCCCATGCCAAACCGGAGCCCAGCGCAGCGGGTCCGGTTTGGAAAGGAGGAGCAGCGAAATGAGCGCACTCCGATTTTGAAAAAATCGGAGCAAGCGATATGAAGCTTGCTCCGACGTGGTGACCCAGCGGGGATTCGAACCCCGGACACCCTGCTTAAAAGGCAGGTGCTCTGCCGACTGAGCTACTGGGTCGCAGGAATCGGGACAGTAGGGGACAAAAGAAGGCGGGGACAGGTTTGGGCCCTCGCCCAAATCGGAGCCCAGCGAAGCGGGTCCGATTTGGAGAGGAGGAGCAAGGGAATGCAGTGCCGGATGCCCGGAAGGGCGTCCGAAACGGAATGGACTTTGCTCCGACGACGTGGCAGGGATGGCTGGACTCGAACCAGCGACTGAGGGAGTCAAAGTCCCTTGCCTTACCACTTGGCTACACCCCTACGAAAAAAGCGGGACCGGCGGAAAAAGAGGCGTGGGCCGGAGCCGCCGCTCCGGCCCTTCGCCTATGATGTGGGGTGGGTAAAGGGACTCGAACCCTCGACACCCGGAACCACAATCCGGTGCTCTAACCAACTGAGCTACACCCACCATACTTGCTTGACGCGGCCAATGTTTCTGCCAGTGCAGACAGCGCCCCAACCGAAGTCCGGCGGATTCGATTGGGCGGGGAGGAGCAAGGCCAAGGCACTGCAAATGGAGCGGCCTTTGCTCCAACGTGGTACGCCTGAAGGGACTCGAACCCCTGGCCCACTGCTTAGAAGGCAGTTGCTCTATCCACCTGAGCTACAGGCGCGTATGGAGCGGGTGATGGGAATCGAACCCACGCGACCAGCTTGGAAGGCTGGGATTCTACCATTGAACTACACCCGCATGGACGGCGCGTTTCTCTCACGTCAGCTATGCGATAATACCATATTTCCTTCGGGCTGTCAATGGGTTTTCTCTCATTTTCTTGAAATTATGCGAAAGGCGCCCCGCCCCAGGAGAGGGACCTTCCCGGGCACGGCGCCGTCCTCGGGGCAGGGGGACGGCGTGCCCCTATGTGCGAAAAACATCCTGCAAACGTCAAAGAACCTCCGGCTTTTGCGCATTTTGGGGGATTTTAGTGTTTACAAAAAATTCATACCGGAGTCATGATTTTGCCTTAATTTTATTTTAGAATGCAGATGTCCCCCAAGGATACGATCTCCCATTTCTCCCTCTCCTTTACAACACACACAGCAAGGGGCCCCAGTCTGACGGCTGGGGTCCCTTGCTGCGCCGGGGGCTTGTTCCAGGAGTTTACAAAAAGTTCACGGCATGGTCATGAAATAGCCTTAATTCTATTTTATGATGGCATCGTACCAATTCTTCACTCCATAATACATCTCCATTTCTCCCTCTCCTTTTATCACACACAGACAAAGGGGCCCGGTCCGATGGCCGGGGCCCTTTGCCATTTTGCGATTAAAAACGCGGTCAGCCGTCCCGGCCCACGGCGCCGCTGGCCTGCTCCAGCCGGTTCATCTGCCGCTTGCGGGCAGAGGAGAAGGCCAGCTTCCCGCTCAGGGCCGTCAGGTCTCCGCTTTGGATGGTCTGGCGGTACTGGCGGATATTCTCCTCCAGCTGCTCCAGGGCGGTCCCTAAGGCCTTGGCGTTCATGGAGAACAGCTGGGTCCACAAGGAGACGTCCAAAGCGGCCACCCGGGTGCAGCCCCGGAAGGAGTCCCCCTCGAAGCCCTGGTACTGGAACAGGCTTGGGTCGTCGCACACCGCCACGGCGATGATGTGCATCATCTGGCTGGTGTAGGCGATGATGGCATCGTGCTGCTCTGGGGTGGTCCGCACCACGTCGGCACAGCCCACATACCGGGCCGCCCGCTCCAGCAGCTCCAGGTGCTCCGGGGCGGTCTGTTCATTGGGGGTCAGAATATAGTGGGCCCCCTGGAACATATTCTTCAGGGCGTGCTGAATGCCGGAGAACTCAGTGCCCGCCATGGGGTGTCCCCCGCAGAAGGAGACTGTCTCAGGCAGGGCCCGGGCCCCCTCCAGGATGGCCCCCTTCACGCCGCACACGTCGGTAATCATGGCCCCCGGTCGGAAGTGGTCCTGGTGCTCGGCCATAAAGTCCACAATGCCCTGGGGGTGGAGGCAGAGATACACCACATCCCCTTCCGCCAGGGCCTTCACCGGGTCGGATTCCGCCCGGTCCACGATGCCCTGCTCCAGGGCGTACCGCAGGGTGGGCTGGCTTACGTCCACCCCCAGGATGGTGCAGTCCTCAAAGCCCCGCAGCGCCTTGGCCAGAGAGCCGCCGATGAGTCCCAGACCCACAATGACAATCGTCTTTCCCACGGCGTTCCCTCACCCCTTCCCCTGGGGCCGGGCCAGCAGGGCCTCGCCCGCCTTGTAGATGTCCCCCGCCCCCACGGTGAGAATCAGGTCCCCGGGCCGGGCAATCTCCGCCAGACAGGCGGCGGTCTCCTCCAGGGTGGGGCAGAAGACCGCCCCGGAAATTCGCTCCGCCAGGTCCCGGGAGGAGATGCCCAAGGTATTCTGCTCCCGGGCAGCGTAAATCTCGGCCAGCACCACGGCGTCCGCCAGACGAAGGGCCTGCACAAAACCGTCGAAGAGCTCGTGGGTCCGGGAATAGGTGTGGGGCTGGAAGGCGCACACCACCCGGCCATAGCCCAGGGTCCTGGCGGTGGACAGCAGGGCGCAGAGCTCGTCGGGGTGGTGGGCGTAGTCGTCGTAGACGTCGGCCCCGCGGAAGCTCCCCTTCCGCTCAAAGCGGCGGCCGGCTCCGGGGAAGGCCGCCAGCCCCTCCTCCACGGCCTGCCCCGGCACCCCCAGCACATAGGCGGCGGCGGCAGCGGCCAGGGCGTTGGAGACGTTGTGCCGCCCATAGACCTGGAGCCGGGCCCGGGCGTACACTTCCCCGTGGACCAGGATGTCAAAGCTGGGCCGGCCCCTGTCCAGCTGAAGGTTTCCGGCGGTACACTCCGCCCCCTCCTCCAGGCCGAAGGTGAAGGGGTCCAGACCCTGCGCCACGCTCCGGGCCCCGGCGTTGTCCGCGTTGACAATCACGCTGCCCGTGGAGGGCGTCAGCCGGGCAAAGCGGCGGAAGGAGGCCTTGATGTCCTCCAAATCCTTGAAAAAGTCCAGGTGGTCGGCCTCCACATTCAGGATGACCGCCACGGTGGGGCGGAAGGACAGAAAGGAGTTGCAGTATTCGCAGGACTCGGCAACAAAGGTATCCCCCTTCCCCACCCGGTGGCCCGCCCCCAGGATGGGCAGGGTGCCCCCCAGCATCACCGAGGGGTCCCGGCCGGCGGCCAGGAGGATGTGGGTACACATGGCGGTGGTGGTGGTCTTCCCGTGGGTCCCCGCAATGCACAGGGCGTTTTTATAGTGGGACATGATGGCCCCCCAGGCCTGGGCCCGCTCGAACACCGGGATGCCCAGGGCATGTGCGGCGGCGATCTCCGGGTTCTCGTCGTGGACGGCGGCGGTGCGGATGACGCAGTCCGCCCCCTCCACGCTCTCCGGCCGGTGGCCCACCGTCACTGGGATGCCCAGGGCGCGGAGATGGTCCGCTGCGGGGCTGTCCTGCATGTCCGAGCCGGTGACGGCCACGCCGGCGCCAAAGAGCACCTCGGCCAGGGGGGACATGGACACCCCGCCAATCCCCACCAGATGGGCCCGGCGCCCGGGACAGATGTATTCTTGTATGTTCCAATCCATGGCGGCTGCACCTCGAATTTCCAATTTTTTCTGGGTCTTCTCCATATTATAGCCAAAACAGGGGGGAAGTTCAAGATTTTCGAAAAAAAATCGAAACGCCGCGTCCAGCCAGTGAACTGCCCCCCATTTGTTAGACAGTATGGTATACTACTAACAAGTGGGGTGATTTATTATGCCAAAAGGAGTAGCAAACAAACGGTATACGCCAGAGTTCAAGAAAAAGGTCATAGAAACTATGCTGCAGGAAAAATT
>JAAWAD010000081.1 GCA_022791995.1 Lawsonibacter sp. | reverse complement strand
CTGGGCAAGCCCCCGGAGGCCTATGAGCACGACATGAAGCTGTGGTGGCCCCACAACGAGATTCTGATTACTTCTTTGATGCTCTGCCGGGACACTGGGGAGGAGAAGTATCTGGACTGGTTTTACAAGACGGTGGACTACTGCAAGGCCCACTTTGCCGACCCGGAGTTCGGGGAGTGGTACGGCTATCTCCGCCGGGACGGTCTGCCCACCCAGCCCAGCACCAAGGGCAGCACCTTCAAGGGCCCCTTCCACCTGCCCCGCAGCCTGATTCAGGTGGACACCATGCTGGGCCAGCTGCTGGACAAATAAGAGAAGCGTCCCAGGGTCCTGAGACCCTGGGACTTTTTCATGCCTCTGCCTTTTTGGCGGCGGTCTTTTTGGCGGCGGATTTTTTCGCCGCGGTCTTTTTCGCCGTGGGCTTGGCGGCGGCCTTTTTGGCGGGGGCCTTCCGGGTGGTTTTGGCGGTCTTTGCTTTCGCGGCCTTGGCCGGCTGCTCTGCCGCCTCCTCCGGGGGCTCTTCCGGGGCCTCGCCAGTGGCGGCAGGCTTCCTCTGCCAGCCCCCCCGCTTCTCCTCGGGGGTGAAGTTGGCGCAGGCCTCGTTGATGCAGAAGGGCTTTTTGGCCCCCCGGCCCGCCTTTTTGAACAGGGTCTGGCCGCAGACGGGGCAGTTGTCCTTCACCGGCACGTCCCAGGTCATAAAGTCGCACTTGCGTGTTTCGTCCTTGCTGGTCAGGTGCTCGCAGCAGTAGTAGGTGTACTGCTTGCCCGATTTTTTGCTCTTGCCCGTGCGCTTGAACAGGCGGCCGCCGCATTTGGGGCATTTGCCAGGCATCTCCACCACCAGGGGCATGGTGAAGTCGCAGTCGGGCCAGCCGGGGCAGGCCAGAAAGCGGCCGAAGCGGCCCATCTTGATCACCAGATTTTTTCCGCACTGGGGGCACAGCTCGCTGGAGACCTCGTCAGGGACCTTGATGCGCTCTCCGTCCAGGTCCTGCTCGGCCTTGGCCAGCTCGGCCTCAAAGCTCTGATAGAAGTCAGAGAGGATCTTCTTCCAGTCGGAGCCTCCCTCCTCCACCTTGTCCAGCTGCTCCTCCATCTGGGCGGTGAAGGCGGGGTCCACGATGTCCTGGAACTTGTCGATCATCAGCCGGGTGACCACCTCGCCCAGGGGGGTGGGGCGGAGGGCCTTGCCCTCCTTGACCACGTAGAATCGGTTGAGAATGGTGGAGATGGTGGGGGCATAGGTGGAAGGCCGGCCGATGCCCTGCTCCTCCAGGGCCCGGATCAGGGTGGCCTCAGAGTACCGGGCGGGGGGCTGGGTGAAGTGCTGGTCGGGCTTGAGACCCTTGCACTCCAGGGGCTCCCCCTCCTTCAGCTCCGGGAGGGGGGACTGGGGCTTTTCCGGGTCCTCCTCGTCCCGTCCCTCCTCATAGACGGCGGTAAAGCCGGAAAACTTCAGGGAGGAGTGGCTGGCCCGGAAGGTATAGCCGGAATTTTCCACCTCGATGCTCAGGCTGTCATAGACGGCGGCGGCCATCTGGCAGGCCAGAAAGCGGCTCCAGATCAGCTTGTACAGCCGGAACTGTTCGCTGGTCAGGTCCTTTTTGATGTCCTCCGGGACCAGGGTCACGTCGGAGGGGCGGATGGCCTCGTGGGCGTCCTGGGCGCTGCCCTTGGTTTTGAACCGGCGGGTCTGGGCGGGGTAGTAGCTTGCCCCGTACCGCTGGTGAATAAAGTCCTTGGCGGCGGACAGGGCCTCCTCCGACAGGCGCAGGGAGTCGGTGCGCATGTAGGTAATCAGGCCCACGGACCCCTCCCCGGAGATATCCACCCCCTCGTACAGCTGCTGGGCCACGGCCATGGTGCGGGCGGGGGTCATGCCCAGCTTCCGGCTGGCCTCCTGCTGGAGGGTGGAGGTGGTGAAAGGGGGAGCGGGCTGGCGGTGCTTCTCCTGCCGTTTGACCTTGGAGACGGTGTACTGTCCGGCCTGGAGGGCGGCGATGATTTCGTCGGCCTCCTGGCGGCTGTGGAGCTCCAGCTTTTTCTCCCGGCCGTGGAACAGGGCCTGGAAGGCCCCCTGGTTGGGGGGCAGGCGGAGAAAGTTCCCCTGGATGGTCCAGTACTCCTGGGGCTGGAAGGCCTGGATTTCCGCCTCCCGCTCCACCACCAGGCGGGTGGCCACGGACTGGACCCGGCCGGCGGACAGGCCCCGGCGGATCTTCCGCCACAGCAGGGGAGAGATCTGATAGCCCACGATCCGGTCCAGGATGCGCCGGGCCTGCTGGGCGTCCACCAGCTTCTGGTCGATGGCCCGGGGGGCGGCGATGGACTGGCTGACCACGTTCTTGGTGATCTCGTTAAAGGTGACCCGGTAGGTCTTGTTGTCCGGGATGTCCAGCAACTCCTTCAGGTGCCAGGAGATGGCCTCTCCCTCCCGGTCCGGGTCGGTGGCCAGATAGACCTTTCCGCTGCGCTTGGCGGCCTTTTTCAGGTCACTGATGATGTCCTCCTTCCCCTTGATGGGCTGATAGTCGGGGACAAAGCCGCTGGAGATATCCACCCCCAGCTTGCTCTTGGGCAGGTCCCGGACATGGCCCATGGAGGCCTTGACCTCGTACCCCGGGCCCAGATATTTCCCGATGGTTTTGGCCTTGGAGGGGGACTCCACAATGACCAGATCCGTTTTTGGTGCTTTTGATGCCATGGAAACAATAACCTCCTCGCCGGCGCGGCTGCGCCGGCGTTTTTCATACATGTGCCCGCCGTCACTCCTCCAGCTCCACCAGGGAGGAGAAGCGCTTGCCCGGGTGCTCCTCCACACAGCCCTGGAGCTGGAGCATGGTCAGGGCGGACAGAATCCGGCGGGCGGGAATCTGGGCGGCCTCCACCAGCTGGTCGGCGCTGCGGGAGTTGCCGGCCAGGGCGGCCAGCACAGCCAGCTCGTCATCGGTGAACCGCTCCCGCTGCTGCTCCCGGGGGATTACCGTCCGGGATTTGGCGGGGGGCTGGGGCTCCTCCGGCGGGGCCTTCACCGGCGGAGTCTCCTCCTGCCGGGCGCGCAGCCGGGCTGCCGCCTTCTCCGGGGGCAGGGGAGCGGCGGCGGCCAGCTTCAGGGGGAAGCGGGCCCAGTACTCCTCTAAAATATCCCGGCCGCAGGTGACCAGCTTGGCCCCCTGCTGAATCAGACTGTGGGGTCCCTCGCTCAGGGGGGAGTCCAGCATCCCCGGGACAGCAAAAATGTCCCGGTTCTGCTCGCCGGCGTGCATCAGGGTGTTTATGGTGCCCCCGAAGGTGCGGCACTCCACCACAAGCACCCCCAGACACAGGCCGCTGAGAATCCGGTTGCGCTGGGGAAAGTGGCGGCCGAAGTGGGGCGTGCCCGGGGGATACTCGGAAATCAGAGCGCCGGCCGCCGCCACATCCTCGTACAGGCGGCGGTTCCGGGGCGGAAAGGGGACGTCCGCCCCGCCGGCCAGCACGGAGACCACCGGTCCCCCGCCCTTCAGCGCCCCCTGAAGGGCGCAGGTATCCAGCCCCTCGGCAATGCCGGACACCACCAGCGCGCCGCCGGAGGACAGCTCCATCGCCAGGCGCTCGGTCCACCGCTCCCCATAGTTGGAGGGCTCCCGGGATCCCACAATGGCGACGGCCGCCTCCTCGTCAAAGTGGAAGAGCTTTCCCTGTACGTACAGCACTGCCGGCGGGTCGGACAGCTGGCGCAGGCGGGCGGGATAGACGGCGTCCTGATAGGTGAGAATGTGTATGTTCAGCCGCTGGCAGCTGGCCAGGATGGCCTCCGGCGCGTCCATGGACTTGTCCAGCAGGCTGGCCCGGGCCGCGGGGGATAGCGGGAGCTGAGGGTACTCCTCCGGGTCGGCATAATAGGCCAGCTCCGGGCTGGAGAAGTACTCCAGCACCGTCAGCGCGCCCACCGCGTCGATGCCCCGCCGGGTGGTCAGCCACAGCCAATATTTCAGTGCGGACACAGGGCCTTGCCTCCTTCTCTGTGGTGCGGCCCTCCCGCTGGCGGAGGGGGCCGGGCGCGTGGGAAAAATTCCTTTACAAATTACCCGCCCTGCGGTATCGTTATACGCAGCAAGGAGGGGAAATAGAATGAGACGCATTCATTACGCCTGGTTTGTCTGTCTGGGCGGAACGCTGGCGGCCTTTGTTACCATGGGCCTGAACATCAATGTGTTTTCCATCTATCAGCCGGAGATCATCCGGCTCAACCACTTCACCAACGCCCAGGGCTCGCTGATTACCACCATACGCAGTCTATTTATCCTGGCCGCCCTGATGACGGTGAACCAGCTGTGCAGCCGCCTGGGAGAGCGCTACGTCCTGACCCTGGGGGTGCTGCTGTGCGCGGCGTCCCGTCTGTGCTTTGGTCTGGCCAGGAGCTTTCCGGTTTACTGCTGCGCGGCGGCTCTGGCGGGGCTGGCCTACTGCTACGGCGGCATGGTGCCCACCTCGCTGATGCTCAACCGCTGGTTCCGGCACCGGCAGCGGATGGCGCTGGGGATAGCCTCGGCGGGCAGCGGGGTGTCCAATGTGCTGGCCCCCCTGCTGATTACCCGGGTGATGGCGGCAAGGGGGCTGCGGGCCTCCTTTCTGCTGGAGAGCCTGGTGATGGCCGTTCTGGCGCTGCTGGTGTGGCTTCTGGTCCGCACAAGCCCGGAGCGGCTGGGGCTAGAGCCCTATCAGCGGCAGACGGAGCAGGACTCCGGCCAGAGCCGGGGTCCGGGGCCGGGCATGGCAATGAGCCGGGGCCAGCGGCTGGCCGTGCTCCTGGCCGCCCTTCTGGCCGGAGGGCCGGGGGGGCCGGCCTTTTCCCACCTGGGCGTGCTGTTTACCTCGGAGGGGTACAGCAGCACCCTGGTGGCCGGACTGATTACCTACTTAGGCGCCGTCATCCTGGTGGGGAAAATTACCCTGGGGCAGATTTACGACCGCTTCGGGGGCCGCCGGGGCAATCATTATGTGTTTGGTATGCTCATGGCCGGGTTGGGGCTGTGCTGTCTGGCGCCCCTGGGCGGGTATATCGTTCCCGTCCTGGCCATCACGGCCATTGGCCTGGGGGTCTGCCTGTCCGGGGTCTCCCCTACCCAGTGGGCGATGGACCTGAGCGGAGAGCAGTACCAGGGCAATCTGCGGGCCATCTCCATGGCCCACTCCGCCGGGATGCTCCTCTTCGGGCCGATTCCCGGGGCAATGGCCGACCGGTGGGGCAGCTATGTCCCCGCATACGCCCTGTTTGTGCTGTTTGCGCTGGCCTCCATGGTCATTCTTCAGACCATGTACCGCCGTCTGTCCGTGCCATCTCCCACAGGATGACCGCCGCGGCGGCGGCGGCGTTGAGGGACTCGCACCGGGGGGACATGGGGATCCGAAGGCGGCCCTGGCTCCGGGCCAGCAGCGCCGGAGAGACCCCGCGCCCCTCGCTGCCCACCGCCACCGCGCAGCGGGACAGGTCCAGCTGCCGCAGGTCGGCGGCCCCCTCTCCCAGGGCGGCGGCGTACAGCGGAAGCCCCGCCCCCTGGAGCAGGGCAGTCAGCTCTTCCAGGGTACACCGGAGCATGGACCGGCGGAAGTGGACCCCCATCCCGGCCCGGAGGGTCTTGGGGCTGTACACGTCGGCGCAGCCGGGGAGAAGGAACACGCCGGCGCAGGCGAAGGCGTCCGCCGTGCGCAGGATGGTGCCCACATTGCCCGGGTCCTGTACCCCGTCCAGCACCAGATAATGCCCCGGCTCCAGGGCCTCCGGCGGGCGGCAGTCCGCCCTCCGGCAGGAGAACACCACCCCCTGGGGGGTCTCCATGGGGCTTACCGATTCCATGACGCTCTCCGGCACCTGGATCGCCCGGACCCCGGAGGCCAGGGGGGGCAGCGCCGTGTCCCGGGTGCAGAGCACCGCACGGATGTCCGCCCCCCACCGGACCGCCTCTTCCAGCAGCTTGGGGCTGTCGCACAGAAATTCTCCCGCCTCCTCCCGGTATGCCCGGGAGGAGGCAAGTTTGCGGAAATGGACGCACAGCGGGTTGGCACGGCTGGTAATCTGCTCCATTTTGGTGGTCCCCCCTGTCCCTCTGGAATGCCGCCGGCGCCGGTCTGGGCCGGCCTGGAAGGAAAATTATAGCAGTTCGTTCCGCAAACATTATAACATACCCCCGTTGTTTTGCAAGACCCCGTCCAAAAAGAACCCTCTGAAATTTAAAAATTAAAGGAGAACGACAGAATGAATACCATGATTCAAACCCTCGCCCAGGAGCTGGGCTGCACCCAGGAGCATGTGAGCAACGTGGTGGAGCTGCTGGATTCCGGGGCCACCATTCCCTTTATTGCCCGGTACCGGAAGGAGCTCCACGGCTCCATGGACGACCAGCTGCTGCGCCAGCTGGCCGACCGGCTGCAATACCTGCGGAATCTGGAGCAGCGCCGGGGAGAGGTCAAGACCTCCATTGAGAACCAGGGCAAGCTGACCGAGGAGCTGGCTGCCGCCCTGGACGCCGCGGCCACGCTGGCGGAGGTGGAGGATTTGTACCGCCCCTACAAGCCCAAGCGGCGCACCCGGGCCACCATCGCCCGGGAGAAGGGGCTGGCCCCGCTGGCCGCCCTGCTGTCTGCCAAGGGGCCAGCGGTGGTGCCCGAGCAGGCCGCGGCCGGCTTTGTGGACTCGGAGAAGGGGGTGGAGACCGTCCAGGACGCCCTTCAGGGGGCCAGCGACATCCTGGCTGAGGAGCTCTCAGACGACGCCGCCATCCGAAAGGAGCTGCGTGAGCTGTACCTGCGCCGGGCGGTTCTGGCCTCCCGGGCGGCGGACAAGGAGCCGGAGGACAGCGTCTACCGCCTCTACTACGACTTCAAGTGCCCGGTGAACCGCCTCCAGGGCTATCAGGTGCTGGCCATCAACCGGGGGGAGCGGGAGGAGGTCCTGAAGGTCAGCGTGGAGCTGGACGCCGAGACTGCCCACGTCACCGTCCGGCGGGCCTGCGTCCCCGGGGCGGCGGCCATGGAGTTTGTCCGCAGCGCGGCAGACGACGCCTATGACCGGCTGATTCAGCCCTCCATGGAGCGGGAGATCCGCGGCTATCTCACCGACCAGGCCAACGAGGGGGCCATCCATATGTTCGCCCTGAATCTGAAGCCCCTGCTGATGCAGCCCCCTGTCAAGGGAAAGGTGACCATGGGGCTGGACCCGGGCTATCGCATGGGGTGCAAGGTGGCGGTGGTGGACGGCACCGGCAAGGTGCTGGACACAACGGTTGTCTATCCCACCCACGGGGACCGGAAAAAGGCGGAGTGCATTTCCACCCTGGCCGCCCTGATTCAAAAGCACTCCGTGGAGCACATCGCCATTGGCAACGGTACCGCCAGCCGGGAGACCGAACAGATGACGGTGGAGCTCATCCACAAAACCGGCGGCGGGGTGTCCTATATGATCGTCAGCGAGGCGGGGGCCAGCGTCTACTCCGCCTCCAAGCTGGCCGCCGAGGAGTTCCCCCAGTTCGACGTGAACCTGCGCTCCGCCGTGTCCATCGCCCGGCGGCTCCAGGACCCCCTGGCCGAGCTGGTGAAAATCGACCCCAAGGCCATCGGCGTGGGCCAGTACCAGCACGACATGCCCCAGGTCCGCCTGGGCGAGACCCTGGACGGCG
>JAAWAD010000080.1 GCA_022791995.1 Lawsonibacter sp. | reverse complement strand
TTTGAAAAAGTACACTTTTACAAAATCATTCCCCCTGTTTTGCCCGCTTTTCAAGCCGGACCGTGCCCGTTTGGCAATCTGCTACAGTTCTCCGCAAAGCATTCGTGGGACCTTGTTTTCATTTTTCGTAAAAAAATAGAGACAGCCAGCATAACGCTGGCTGTCTCCATCTTTACATTATGTTTTCCAAATCATCTTTGGGCAAAATAAGACAGACCGCCAAAGGGTGGTCTGTCTTATTTCTGGTGCGCGTGCTCAGTTTCAATGCTCCAGCGTCCCGGTTCGCACCAAAACCAAACCGAAGCCCAGTGCAGCGGGCTCGGTTTGGGAAGGAGGAGCAAGGAAGCGGAGCGGATGGCATTTTTGCAAAAAAAAATGCCGGAGCAAAGCGGACTTTGCTCCGACGTGGTGCGGCTGACGGGAGTCGAACCCGTACGCCCGTCCGGACACAAGCACCTCAAGCTTGCCAGTCTACCAATTCCAGCACAGCCGCACATAGAATCCTTCTGCATAGGGCACACGCTTCAGGATGGTTCTTATTATAATGTCCAGGAAGGAATTTGTCAACTGCCTTTTTTGCATCTTCCGAAATCAAATTTCTCTTCCACGCAGTTCTCAAAAGCCGTGACCAAGCCTCGCTCTGTACCCTCCCTCCTTCAGGGGATGGGTACAGAGTCAGCACTTTTAAAAAATTTGTGTCCAGGGCTATTTCGCTTTCTGTGCTTTCTAGCTGGCTGTTTCAGGTCCGTCTCCGTTCGATGCGGATGGCCAGAGCTGTGCGGTCGTCGGTGGCCTCCTGCGGACTGTCGGTAATCAGCTCCCGAGCCAGGTCCTTAGGGCTCTCTCCAGCGAAGGCAGCCAGCCGTTCCCGGACCCAGCTGTCGTCTTCGGCGCTGCACACCCCGTCGCTGACCATCAGCACCATATCCCCGGGGGCCAGGCGGAGGGCAAACTGGTCCAGAGCCCCTGGCTCCCCCTCCGCCAAACCGGCGGGAAGCGAAGTTCCCGTAAAGCGCTGCACATCCCCCTTCCGCTTCACATAGGTGGGGGCGGCGCCCAGCTTGAACAGCTCCCCTTCCCCGGTGAACAGGTCCACCTGGAGCAGGTCCACCGTTGTAAAGCCGCCGGTCTCTTCCCCCCGGAGGGCCAGGGCAGAGGACAGTGTGGACAGGGCCTGCCGGGCGGACACTCCTGCCTGAAGGAACTGCTCCAGCAGGCGCACAGCCAAGGCACTCTCCCGATTGGCGGCCGCTCCGCTGCCCATGCCATCGCACAGCAGTACGTACAGCTTGCCGTCTGCACGCTTGAAATAAGTGCCTGCGTCGCCGCTCACGGTCTCTCCGTTCTTTTTTCGGGCGGCAACCCCCGCCACGGCCATCAGGGGCTCCAGCTGAAGGAGGGACAGGGAGCCCTCCTCCTCCCGCTCCACCCGCAGGGGAACCCCCAGCAGGGTGGACAGATCGGTCAGGCGGCTGGGCCGGGTAAGCGCGGCGCAGCCCGGTCCCTCTGCCTCCACTCGTACCAAGTTCCGCCCGTCCCGGAACACCGCTGTGCGCACCTCCAGACCTAGCTCCGCCATCCGTGCTCGCAGCCGGCGGTCCCCCACCAGGTCCGGGGTAAGCTCCCTGCTCAGCTCGGCGGCGGCCTCTCCCAGCAGGTCAGACAGCTGCGTATACTGCCGGCACACCGCCGCCCGGTTCTCTCGGATGCGGGCATTGTACTGCCGGCGGTAGAACAGGGCGGTGAGCTCCTCATTCACTGCGGCCAGAAAGGCAGAAAAATGGAGGCACCGGTCAGCGAAATACCGGGGAAAATCCTTGGCCTGGGCCCGTCCCCGCTCCACCATGGCGGGAGTCGCATCATTCAGAGCGTTGAAGGTGGCGTTATAGTCCTGTTTCCAGCACCGGCCCCGAAGGGAGCAGGACTGGCACACTCGGCTGGCCGCCCGGTCAAAGACCGTGGTAATATCGTTATCATTCTCCGGGGGGCGAAAAGCGGCCCGCAGGGAGTCGCACAGCGTCCGAAAGGCCTGAGAGGTGGACTCCAGCTTCTGCCGCACCAGCTTCTGGGCCCGCAGGTCCACAGGGTTGGACAGCTCCGGGGCCAGCCAAACCCCCAGGCGGCGGAGCATCCCCTCTGGAATCAGGAGGAACGCCAAGGAGGCAAAGAGGACCTCATAGAGGATCGACACCTGCATTCCCTCGCCCCAGGTCCAAAGCACCGCCCCGGCATTGGCCAGCGCATAGATGAGGGCAGCTCCTGCCCGCCCCTTCCCCCGGCGCAGACCGGCGGCCAGCCCGGACAGTCCATAGGCCATAGCATACAGGGGGGAGCCAGTCCGCGCCAGATCCATAGCCGCCCCCAGGACCACACCGGTGATGGTGCCCGCCGCTGGCCCTCCCTGCCAGGCAGCAGCCAGCACGGCCAGCACCGCCAGGATACGCCCCAGGGAGATGTCCTTATAGAGGAGCAGAGGCGCCAGGGCCATCAGCGTGGTACACAGCAGGGTCAGCAGCCCGGCCCGCCGGGTGGAGGCGGTGAGCCGACGCCGCTTTTT
The DNA here is from genome assembly GCA_022791995.1 of Lawsonibacter sp. GTDB lineage: Bacteria > Bacillota > Clostridia > Oscillospirales > Oscillospiraceae > Lawsonibacter. Next base: position 11,011 of record JAAWAD010000080.1, on the reverse strand, counting down.
CCCCTGGGGAAGCAGCACCGCACGGTAGCACCAGGCGGCCAGCACTATGAAAACCAGCTCCAGCCCAAACCAGATCACATCCACCGTCCGCCACCCCGCCTGGGACTGGACCACAATCCCGGTGAAGGCAGTGAACAGGCCGGCCAGCACCGGCATAGTCCAGGCGCGGCGGAACAGCTTCAAATCATAAAAAGCAAAGGCGGCGGCAAAGGTCAAAATGGCAGCGGAGGCGTACCGCAATCCGGCAGAGAATTCCAGCATAGTCAGATAGCCGAAGCAGGCCCCCACCAGGGCAGCCCCTCCGCACAGCCCAGAGCCTGCCGCCGCTACTAGGGCCACTCCGAAGGGGGCCCGATTTTCAAAAATGACTGCTCCAGCCAGCACAGCCGCTAACAGAAAACGGCTCATTGCCTCTACCCCCAGGGCCAAAGCGGGGGCGGACAGCTGGACCTGTCCTGTCTCCTGGGACTGCCGCCGCAGCTTCCGCAGCTTGGTCCGAATGGTTTCTCTGGCTGTCATGTCCCTCTCCTCCTATGTACGCCGGGCTTGTCCCGCCGGCAAATGGTTTCGGCATCCATTATATTCCATTTTCTGGAAAATACATGTCGAAGGAACAGGGCTGGTTTTTTTCTTCCCGCAAATTTGATACAGCACCGGGCTAGGTCCCTATTTGGGGCTTGTATTTTGGACGAAAATCGAATACAATAGAGAAAACTGCATCCGCAGCGGGAAAACTCCCATCCCCTATGGAAAGGAAGGTAGAGATCATGAAACTGCAAAATGATCTGGGCGAGATCCGCATCAGCAGCGACGTATTCACCACCATCACCGGCAGTGCAGCCACGAACTGTTACGGTGTGAAAGGCATGGCGGTCCGCTCCACCACCGATGGCCTGGTCCACCTGCTGAAGCGGGAGTCCATGGCCAAGGGGGTCAAGGTCCACTATAACCCAGACAGCACTGTCTCCATTGAGCTGCATATTATCGTGGAAAACGGGGTCAATCTGATGGCCGTGTGCCGCTCCATCATGAGCGAGGTCCGCTATGTGGTCAGCAAAACCACCGGGGTCCAGGTGGCCTCTGTGGACGTGTTTGTGGATTCCATGCGCTTTTAACCATTCGCAGAAAGGAAGATTGCCGGCTATGGTACAAATTATGGATGGGGCGGCGTTTCAACGGATGGTCATCCACGCCCATGCCTCGCTCAACGCCCAAAAGCAAACCATCAATGATCTGAACGTGTTCCCTGTCCCCGACGGAGACACCGGCACCAACATGACCCTGACCATCGGGGCCGCGGCGGCAGAAATGAAGAAAAACCGCTATGCCACCGTAGGGCAGGCTGCTCAGGGGGCGGCTTCCGCTCTGCTCCGGGGGGCCCGGGGCAACTCGGGAGTTATCCTGTCCCTGCTGTTCCGGGGCTTCTCCAAGGCCATTAAGGAGAAGGAGACCATTGACGGCCGGGACTTTGCCATTGCCCTGGATTTCGGCGTAGCCGCCGCCTATAAGGCGGTGATGAAGCCCACCGAGGGCACTATCCTCACCGTCTCTCGCCTGGCTGCCGCCCGGGCCGCCGGCTATGCCCGGGAGGATAACTGCATCGAGGCCGTGCTGGAGGCCGCCATCCAAGAGGGGACGGCCGCCCTGGCCGATACCGTGAACCAGAACCCCGTGCTGAAAAAGGCCGGCGTGGTGGATGCCGGCGGCAAGGGTTTTCTGGTTATCCTGCAAGGAATGCTGGACGAGCTGCGGGGAATCGCCGCCCCGGAGATCGGAGAGCCCGCCCAGGAGAAGGCCGATTTTCAGGCCGCCAGCGCGGAGGAGATCACCTTCGCCTTTGACACCGTGTTCATCGTCCGCAAGGCCCGGGAGGATGTGGACCTGGAGCCCTTCCGCGCCTATCTGGGCTCCATCGGGGACAGCCTGGTAATTGGAGAGGATGACGCCGCCTTCAAGGTCCACGTCCACACCAACACGCCGGGGGACGCCCTCAATGAGGCACAGAAATACGGCACCCTGGAGTTGGCCAAAATCGAAAACATGCGCACCCAGGCCGAGGATCTGGCCGCCGGCAGGCATGTTCCAAGCACCGACGACCTGGAGGCGGTGGAGGCAGAGCTGGAAAAAGCCCCTGCTGCCCCGGCCAAAGCAGCGCCAGAAAAGAAATTCGGTTATGTGGCGGTGTGCGCTGGCCCGGGACTGGAGGCTGTCTTCCAGGACCTGGGAGTCGATGGTCTGGTGGGGGGCGGACAGACCATGAACCCCTCCACCGAGGACATTCTGCGGGAGATCGACGCCACCCCGGCAGAAATTGTCTATGTCCTTCCCAACAACAAAAACATCATCATGGCCGCCCAGCAGTGCATCCCTCTGTGTACCGACAAAAGGGTCGTCGTTCTGCCCACAAAGACGGTGCCCCAGGGCATCTCCGCCATGCTGGCTGTGGACCCGGAGGCCGAAGAGGCGGATAACACCCAGGCCATGACAGAGGCCTTTGGCCGCGTGCGCACCTGCGAGGTCACCTACGCTGCCCGTGACTCTGACTTCGGCGGCTTTGCCATCCGCCAGGGGGACTATCTGGCCCTGGAGGAGCACCAGCTCTTTGGCACAGATCCCAGCCTGGATGATCTGCTGGAACGGCTGGCCCAGGCCCAGAATCAGCAGGGAGCGGAGTTTATCTCCATCTTCTATGGGGAGGATGTAACCCAGGAACAGGCCCAGCGGGCCGAGCAGATCTTTGCGGAAGCCTGCCCCGGCGCGGAGATCAACCTACTGTCCGGCGGACAGCCCGTGTATTACTACATGATCTCCGCCGAGTAACCTGAAATTTCCATTTTTTAAATAAGGAGCTGGTCAAAATGAGCAACCTTCTGGAAAAAATGAGTCTGCTGGGCGTGGTCCCCGTGGTTGTCCTGGACAACGCGAAGGACGCCGTCCCCCTGGGCAGGGCCATGCAGGCCGGAGGCATCCCCTGCGCGGAGATCACCCTGCGTACCGCTGCCGGCCTGGCCTCCATCTCCGCTATGGCCGAGATGGGCGAGGACATGCTGGTGGGCGCCGGCTCGGTCATCACGCTGGACAACTGTAAGGACGCCCTATCCGCCGGGGCAAAGTTTATCGTCTCCCCCGGCTTCAACCCCAAGGTGGTGGAGTACTGCGTGGAACGGGACATCCCCGTCCTCCCCGGCTGCGTCACCCCCACCGAGATCATGGCCGCGATGGAGCTGGGCCTGGGAACTGTGAAGTTCTTCCCCGCCAACGTGTACGGCGGCCTGTCCGCTATGAAGGCCCTGTCCGGCCCCTTCCCCAAGATGAAATTTATCCCCACTGGCGGCGTCAATGGGGACAACCTGGCGGAATATCTGGCCGCGCCCTTTATCCAGGCGGTGGGCGGCAGCTGGCTGTGCGCCAAGGCCGACGTGAACACCGGCAGCTTTGACAAGATCACCGCCCTGTGCCAGGAGGCCCGCCGGAATATGCTGGGCTTCGAGGTGGCGCACATCGGCATCAACACCCCCGATCGGGAGGCCTCTCTGGCGGTTTGCAGCGCCCTGAACGCCGCCTTTGGCCTGCCCATCAAGGAGGGCAACAGCTCCAACTTTGCCTCCCCCGGGATTGAGATCATGAACAGCAACTACCTGGGCGCCAACGGCCACATCGCCATTCGGACCAACAGCATCCCTCGGGCTCTGGCGGAGCTGGAGGCCAAGGGCTTCCAGGCGGACCAGTCCACCGCCAAGTTCAAGGGAGAAAAAATGATTGCCATTTATCTGAAGCAGGAGTTTGGCGGCTTTGCCATCCATCTGCTGCAAAAGTGAGGCCGGCAAACTCCCTTTCGCGCAAAACAGGAGCGGCATGGTCAAACCATGCCGCTCCTCTCTTCTATGCCCGATATAAAACCGTTTACCCCTGCTTCACAATGGCGATGCCGCAGTGATCCCCAATGGGGAGCTTAACCAGCGGCGTCCCCAGCTCCTGCTCAAAGTCACGAATGGCATTGGGAATCCCCAGATACCCCGGCAGAAAATAGTCGTCCACCAGGATAACTCCGTGCTCTACCATGCGGGGGTAGAAAAAGCGCAGCCCCTCCAGGGTGGGGTTGTACAGATCAAAATCCAGGTTGACAAACAGAAAACTCCCCTCGGTCACGCCCTGGGCAGTCTCGGGAAAATAGCCCTTATGGAACACGGCCCGCTCCGGGTGGGGCAGCTTCGCTCTCACCAGCTCCTGACTGGTGATGTTGAAGTGACGGGCCTTCTCCTCTGAAAAGCGGCGGGCCAGCTCCACGTCGATATCCCGCTGGTCAAACCCCTCAAAGGTGTCAAACAGATGCAGCGTAAGCCCAGGAAAGCAGGCGTTGATCTCCTTTGCAAACTCCCCCTGGAAGACACCGCCCTCCGCCACGGCACACCTCTCAGGGGCCTCTATACCCAGGGCGGCAAAATCCCGCAGAAAGTTGATCCGGGCGTTGACCTGTGTCTCCACATAGCTCCCGTTGATCCGCAGCGGATCCACCCCCGCGTCCAGAAGCTGCTGCCGGATGACGGGCAGCGCCGTGGGAGAGGCAATAATTACCTCGTCGTACAACTGTCCCCGCAGAGCCTCCGCATTGCCAAGGACGGGCCGCCCCTCCTTCGTGGTCCCCCAATAACTGGCGTCGTTGTCCAGAAAGCCCTCCACAGACGCCTCGCCCGCAAGCTGGCGGCAGATGTTCGCTCCCGTTCTCCCCGCCCCGAATATCCATACTTTTTTCATGTTGTGTTCCTTTCTTGCCATGGTTTTTGTTTTGGCTTGCCTCTGTATGAATTATCTTGACTCCGCCTGTAGGCGGAGTCAAGGGGATATCCCCTTGACTGATTTTGCGCTCAGCAGCGCTCCTCTTGCGGCTGTATACGCAGTATTTTGTGGTACAGCCCCTGAATTGTGGTCCGTTCCAGGCGAACCGGGTGGTTTCTCAGCCGCTCCGGGGCAGCCTGCTCCGCCAGAACCGCAGGGTCCCCCTCTCCGACCTGGGGCGGACTCAGCTCCAACTCGTCCAACAGAGCCTGGAAGCGCCGCGCCGCCTGGTGCGCCTCTGCACAGCCCACCGCTGCCGCAAGCTCCTGGAAGACACCTTCCAAATACGCGCTGCCTCTCGGGTCAACACAGTCCTCCAGGTGCTCCAGCATATAGGGCCAGAGGGCGGCGACACACAGTGCGGCTCCATGGCCATGGGCCAGCCCATAGCGGCTTGTCAGCCCGTAGCACATGGCGTGCCCCGCCGTGGTCTGGGTAATATGAATGGCCCGGCCGGCCAGATGTGCCGCCTGAAGCATCTCCGCACCGCTTTGCCGCTCTCCCTCCAGGTACCCCCTGTAATGGGCCAGGAGGCTTTGAATCGCCCGCCTGGCGTACTCCTTGCTCTCCGGGGTGGCGTGTACCGACCAGAAGGATTCCACTCCGTGGCACAGGGCATCCAGCATAGCCGCCCGCTTCGGATAGGCCGGTAGCGTATCCAGCACACTGGGGTCGAACAGCACAGCGGAGGGCAGGCAGGCCTCCGACGCAATGGACTGCTTTCTCCCCTGGCTGTAAATCACGGCAAACTGCGTTGCCTCGCTGCCGCTTCCGGCAGTCGTCGGGACGGCGAGAAGCTTGACGTCGTTGGGCGCCGGCTCCTGCTCCAGATAGCTTTGCCCCGGGTCCAGGCGGCACCACAGCTTGATGCACTTGGCCACATCCATCGCGCTGCCGCCCCCCACCGCCACAATCATCCCACTTCTGCTCTCCCGGAAGGCGCGAACTCCCTCTACCACTGACTGGTAATCTGGATTGGGCTGAAATCCTGAAAACCGGACCACCTCAATCCCTGCCCACCGGGGAAGAGAGGCAAAGCAGGCCTGAATGGGCATGGCATCAATGGAGCGGCCGCACACCAGAAACACCCGCTTCTCCCCGGACTCCCGCAAATACTGCACCAGCATCCCATAGTCCCGCTCTGCGGTTAAAATCCTCTGCTTCATCCGCTCAGATCTCCTCCGGGATCAGAGCGAGAATGTCCTGAATCGACATACAGAGCGCGTCGCATTCCTTTGCTCTGTGGTGGGTCAGGATAGACTCTGCCGCGTTGCGCATCGCCGGGAACCCCGATCTTGTCAGTTGGTTGGCGTAAATGACGATGTTGACCCCCCGGCGCTTGAACTCCTCCTCTGTCACGGTGTGGAACGAGGTGGGGACTACGACCAGCGGGGTGGCGGCATCCCCGGCCCGGAACCGCTCTACAAACTGAAAAATCTCATTGGGCTCCCGTTTCCGGCTATGTATCATGATCGCGTCTGCGCCGGCCTGCACAAAGGCAAAGGCCCGCTCCAGAGCGTCCTCCAGCCCCTTCTCCAGAATCAGACTCTCAATTCTGGCACAAATCATAAAATCCGCTGTCTTCTGTGCCCGCTTGCCTGCCGCAATTTTGGCGGAAAAGTGCTCAATGCTGTCCTGGGTCTGGGGCACGTCCGTTCCAAAAAGGCTGTTCTTTTTCAGCCCTATTTTGTCCTCAATAATCACCATGGAAACGCCCATACGCTCCAGGGTCCGAACGGTGTAGCTGAAGTGCTCGGCCAGTCCGCCGGTATCCCCGTCAAAGATGATAGGCTTTGTTGTAACCTCCATGATGTCGTCGATGGTGCGCAGACGGGAGGTCATATCCACCACCTCAATATCTGGCTTTCCCTTCGCGGTGGAGTCGCACAGAGAACTGACCCACATCGCGTCAAACTGGTGGGCGCCGTCGGCGTCGTTCACTACGGTCTCCTCCACAATCAGCCCTGTCAGACCGCTGTGGGCCTCCATTGCGGTGGCAAACCCCTTCAGGGCCAGCACCTTCTTCAGCCGGGCCCGGCGCATGTCAGGCAGAGACAGCTCCGCCCGCATCCTTCGTTCAATTTCCTGGTAGACATCCCCCATGGAATACGGAAACTCTACCAGTCTGCCACCATAGCGGTTCAGTGTGGCGATGGTCTCTTCCCGAACGGGCTGCAGCTTCCCTGTGACCCAATCGTCTCCATGGACCACCAGATCCGGTTGGTACCGCTCCAGGTTCTCCCGGTAGCTCAGCGTCCGCTGCTCCACCACACGCGCTACACCGGCAATGCTCTCCAGCATTGCCTTACGCTCTGTAAAGGGCACCAGGGGAAACCGCTTGTAGCTGGCCACCGCCTCATCGGTCAGCACGCCGATGGTCAGCTTCCCCAGCCGCTGGGCCTTTTTGATAATGGAGATATGCCCGCTGTGCAGCAGATCGGTGGAAAAGCTCATATATACGGTTCGCTCCGCCACCCTGTCCAGCGCGGCGGAGACCGCCCTCAGGTCCTCTTGGGTGTCAATCTCTGCGCAGAGCCCGCCCCGGATGTCCAAAGGAACAATCCGGCAGCGGTCCGAGACCTGATTGAACGCGTTCTCTGCATAACAGCCTGTTTCTCCGGTCTGGCAGAAGGTGGCAATCTCGCCCAGCCACACCAGCCAGTCCTCCCGGTTCAGCTTATACAGGGGCATGGCCGCCACGGCAGACTGAAACCGGTCCACTCCCACCGCCGTAATATACCCGTCCTGAAGCACCGCCTTAAAGTCCTTTTGGGGCAGGGGAACTGTGGAATCTATCACCATACAGCTGCTTTTACAGGACAGCAGCCCATCCAGAACGGCGGGCTCGAACACCAGATCGCCGTGCAGCAGCAGGATGTCGTCGTCTAAAAACGCCTGGGCACATGCAATAGAATAGATATAGTTGGTGCTCTCATAAAGAGGGTTGCGGACAAAGGTGATCTGCCCTGGAAAGCTTTGCGTCTGGCAGTGGGCCTCTACCTGCCCGGCCAGGAAGCCGGTGGTGATGACAACCTCATGGACACCGGCCTCTCCAAGCAGGCGCAGCTGCCTGCCCAGTATGGTCTCCCCGGTGGAGAGCTCTGTCAGGCATTTGGACCGCTCCTCCGTCAGCTGCCCCATACGCGTCCCGCGCCCCGCATTCAGGATCAGCGCCTTCAAGCCTCCACCCCCCTCTTCTCCAGGCCCAGCGCCGCCACAATGGTCTTCAGGGCATCCTCCGGGCGGACCAGACCCTCGTTTTCTACAACAACATCGGGCCGCTCCGGCTCCTCAAATTTCAGGTCAATGCCGTACACGTCCGTCGTCTCCCGGTTCAGCGCCCGCCGGTAGAGCCCCTTGGAATCCCGGTTCACCAGCTCCTCCAGAGAGACCTTCAGGTAAATCTCCTTGTAATTTGGAATGTTCTCCCGGTTCCAGGCCCGGTATTTCTCCCGCATCCCAATCACGCAGCCGACCACGTCAATTCCTTGCTCGGTCAACAGCCGGAACAGACGCATGTTCTGATATGCCATGCGCTCCCGCCCTTCATCGGTGTAATCGTGATTTTCCGCCATGGCCCGAAGCATGTCGCCATCCAGCAGCACCACCCCAGGCTTCCTGCACCGGAGGTACTGGTAGAGAAGCGTTCCCACCGTGGTCTTTCCCGCGCCGGACAGGCCGGTGACCCAGTACAGCGTTCCTTTTTCGTTCATGGTTTTCCTCCTCAGTGGTACAGGGGCTGCTCCAGCAGCGCCGGATCCAGCTCCAGCCGGGGCATCATGTGCAGAGGCTGGCCGTTTTTGTTGACAAAGTAGAGGCTTTTCAGAAGAATATACGCATTTTTAATCCGGTTCGTATTGACGCCTTCTACCTGCTTTTCTACAAGCTGTTCTAAAATTTGTTCCTTCAACGCATCCGCAGCCTCCTTGCCGTCCACTTGAATCCCTGTATTCTGATAGACGTGCCGCCAGGCCTGACGCATTATGCCGTTAATAGTTGCAAAATCCTCCACCAGAGCCTTTGCCCGCTCCTGGTCCATGGGCTGGCCATCATAGCTTTGAAAATCATATCCATAATACTCGTATGCGTCCCGGAGGAAATACTCAATATAGGTGCGCTCTGCGTCATTGGCAAACTCGTCATAGGTGCGGTAGACTGTGGAGGTATCAAAGCCCCGGACATTTCCCTTATCCTCCAAGGGATCCAGCTCTCCGTCCAGCGAACAGTAGGTCATGCTTTGGGTGTAAGGCAGGTCCAAAAAGGCGGCCAGGGCGGTAAAGGTGGCCTTCGGGTTCAGCTTGCTGTCCTCAAAACGGACCAGCACGCTGTCCGCATACAGCCGGTCCTGCCAATCAATCATAAAGCTGCGGTTCAGAACCCGCTGCGACACTACATCGGGAATCACCACCGCCTTTTTCTCTCCATCCGTGGCTGCCATAGCCTGTTCCAGCTGCCGGTACATGTACTTCAGCGTGGCTCCGTGGCTGGTTGTGAAGCGGCGCAGGGGGGTAAAGGTCTTGATGTACTTGAAATTGCGGAACAGGGGAGAGGTTCGGACCGCTTCGTATTGCTCCGACTCCAGCATAGCCTGGCCCCGGCTGTTTACATGAAGCTGGTAGAGAATATTGGAGAAGTGGGGCTGGAAAAACAGCACCGGAGAAATTCGGGCCGCCTTGTCCAGGTATGGCGCGTGCTTTTTCTCGTAATTCTGGGCCTGCTGAAGGAAATACGCCACCAGAATATCCTTCTCGGTACGGTCCCACAGCAGGTAGAGCTCCTCCACCAGGCGGGGGTTCCAGCCGGGCGACTGCCGTACTGCCTCTCGCAGACTGCCCGAGGTCTCCAGAACCTTCTGGATGTTTTCCACAACCTCATTCACGTTGTCGAACATCAGAGAGGAGATCATCAGCAGGTTCGGGTGTACATCAAATATCTCGTTGAAAAAGTCGCCGCCGTTGTGGCTGGACAGCTGGGTGTGCCAGATCAGACGGTTGACCTCTCGAATGCCCACCGGCTTTACCGGGTACTGGCTGTAATCGATATCAAAACGCGTTTTAAAGTCAATGGGATACTGGGCGACCTCGTCTTCCATCAAAAAGACTAACTTTTTGTCCTCCAGCAGAGGGCGCAGATTCAACACCTGAAGCCAGGAGCAGAAGGTCCCCCAATCGCTGTAGTGGAGATAAATGTGGTTGTCCCGGCCCACATACTCGCTCTGCCGCACATTATCGTTCAAATATTCCAGCTCATACTGGGAGTAAACATCCTTTGCCAGGATGGGATTTTCCAAGTCACGGAAAAAGTTCCGGCTCACCACCGGCTTTTTCAGATTTACAAACTCCTCAAAGCATTCCTCCCGCAGGCGGAAGGGAGTGAAGCAGTCCTCGTCATAGGGATAAAATCGAACAGGCAAAAATTCAAAGTCGATGAAATCTCTGCGGAAAAGATACGGGTATTTTGCCAGCAGTTTGCAGTTGTTCTCATAGCGGGTCTTCAGCAGCCTTGTATTCGGCTGGTAAAAGGCGTGGGTCATCACGGACAGGCAGTCCTCTGGAAAACAGCCCCGGCGGTGCAGGTCTACAAAGGTGCTGTACGCCACCTTATAATCTCCCCCGTTTTGGAGAATGTACAGCGCCGCCTCCATGTCCGCTATGGGGTCCTGCCCTCCCCCCTCGTGCAGCGCCAGTGTATAGGCCGTCATGGCGTCCTTTTCCTGTCCAAGCCCCGCCAGCTTGCGGGCAATTTCTATCGCTGTCATATTCAGGATTCCTTTCCTACAAAAAGGGAGCCGGGCGACGCCCGGCCCCCCTCGGTTCTGGGTCGATGCTGAGGATTGAACAACTGTGCCCGCTTACTGGAGCAGCTGGAGCACACCCTGGGGAACCTGGTTCGCCTGGGCCGCGCCGTCGCAAAGTCCACTCAACTCCGTTTCCGCCTTACGGCGAAAACTGCGTTCGCTTCCTTACTCCGGCTTTCCCCACGAAACCCGCCCGCTGTGCGGGCTGGGCTTTCGCGGGGGCCCCATCATGCTGTCCCAGGCTATGCAGCGGCTACGCCGCCTTTAAGCGCTCTCTTACTGGAGCAGCTGGAGCACGCCCTGGGGCACCTGATTGGCCTGGGCCAGCATGGCCTGGGCGGACTGGATCAGGATGTTGTTCTTGGTGTAGGCCATCAT
>JAAWAD010000079.1 GCA_022791995.1 Lawsonibacter sp. | reverse complement strand
TCCCACTGGTGCTGTTCTCAACACCGACGCCAACTTTGGCTGGAACGAGGACACCATCTCCGTCGGCTATGACGAGTACAACGAGGGCAAGTTCATTGACTTCGGCGTGGGCTCTGTCACCGACGACACCAACGACCGGTATTTCGGCATCCTGGACGGCGATGCCCTCATCGGCCTGTTCATCTGGGACATTGACGATGTCAGCGGTTCCGGTTCTGGCTCTGGCGGCAGACCCTCCAGTGGCAGTGAGACTGGCCCCATGTCCACCATCGCTACCGTGAATGAGATGCTGAAAGACGGCAGCGTCATCGTCACTGGCGATTGGGAACCCGAGGCTGGCACCATCAACATCCCCGCCAACACCACTCTGTACATTGACGGCAACTTCGACGCCAGCAGAGTGACCATCAACGGCACCAGCGCCACCACCTCCAAGGTGATCGTGGATGGAAAGCTGACCATTGCTCCCAGCAGCGCGAAGACCGTAAACAGCAACATCCAGGCCGACTCCGCTCTGCTTGACTGCGGTAGTGGGACTCTGACTGTACGGGGCACCCTCCTTGTGGACAACGACCTGCATGTCAAGGGCACCTCGAACGCCATCAATCTGGACGGCACTGTGACCGTGACCGGCAAGATCATCGGTGACGAGCCCAGCAGCAACACCACCGTCAATGCCAACGGCACCGTGAGTGCAGCGGGCGTTGAGGGCAAGGTTACAATCAACGTTTTCAGCACCGAGTCCCTGCACATTTCCGGCACTGTGGCGAGCAGCGTCACCATCGTCGTGGGTGACGGCAGCAGCGCTAGCAACAACGGCTATGCCACCATCGGCACACTGGAAGGCACCCTTCAGAACAAGAATGTGAACGAGGTTGCTGCCAAGACGCCCACAGTGGAAGTGGTTGCCGCCGGTGCTGTTGTCAAGGTTGAACAGACCGGCGCCAACGTGACCATCACCGGGACCCTGGCTACCGATCAGGTTGTCATCGTTGCAGGCGGTAAGGTCACACTCCAGGCTGGCACCACTATCGAGGATGATGCCGAGGATCTGCTTGTGGATACCGAAACCGGCGCGCCTGTCACCGGTACCGGCAACAGCAACCTGGTGATTGCGCCTGCCACAGATGTGGACACCACCGAGGGCGGCACCATTGAGGTCGAGACGCCCGAAGACGCAGTCACAGCTGACGCTGCCACTGCCGAGGTCTTCTTCGTGTACAGCGCAGCTACCTGGGAGCTGGCCAAGGAGAAGGGCGTACCCGCCAGCTTTATGGGCGGCGACGGCTCTTTCAATGCGAATGCGGCAAGCGAGCCCTGGCTGGTGGTGAAGATCACTCCTGCCGGCACTGCCAGCGGCGCTGTGACCGACCTGGCCTTCACCGGCCCCAACGGCACGATTACCCACCAGCTGGACAACACCACCGGCACAATTTCCGTGACCGAAGGGACTGCGAAGATTCTTGCGGTTGACCTGCGTATCCCCGACGGCAAGTGGAACGGCGTGCAGGCAAAGGACTATCTGAAGCAGGAGAAGGCTGTCAAGGGTGATTACTCCGTCAGCTTCACCTTCAATGAGAAGACCATCACCAGCGAGCCTGCCGCCTATGACGGCCCTGAGGCCGCTCTGGCCGCTGGCGACGTGGGCTACATCGGGGCGAGTGAAAAGAACATTCACCCCTATCCTGCCGATGAGGCGGCGGTGAAGACGCTGTACAGCGGCGCTCCCTTTGTGGACTATGTTGCGGCTACCGTCAGCACTGGCCTCTCTCAGAGCTACAACAACGGGACCATTGCCCTGAGCGGTGCTGTGAAGGATCTGTCTGCGGTGGAGGCTAACAACGCAAATCTGATTTCTGCTATGAAGTTCTTCTCGAACGAGACCGCAGGCGCGAGCGTAGAAGCCTTCACAACGAGATATGCAATCGAAAATGGAACCAAGTGGGGCTTTGTAGCGATTGCGATTGAAAGTGGTATCAACTGGATCCTGATTGTGAACAGCGGGGACGGCTGGATGATCGTGGCAGACGATGCAGACGGCCAGCCTCAGCGCCACAGTTCTCTGACCTGGAATCTCAAGATTGGGTCGGAAACAAAAGAGTATACCGTTGATGTCTCTGGCCTGAAATAAAAATCACTTGCAAAAACCCCCGGGCTTTGCGGCCCGGGGGTTCCTCTATTATGTGGCAGGAAAAGCCGAAAGGCAGGACGTTTCCATACATTTAGTGGAAGTTAGGCCGAATTATGTCTGGAGCGCATCGGGCGGCGCAGCGTTCAGCTGTGCCTTGATGGTGCGGTACGGCTCTGGAACCTGCTCGGCGGGCATGGTACGGACCCGCTCCTCCGTGCCGTCCTGGGCCGCCTGCGTATAGTACCAGCATTTGAAGTCCAGAAGGGCGAGAGTCTGCTGGTTCTCCTCTATCTGCCGCAGAACGGCCTCCCGCCGGGCGCGGAACAGAGCCAGCCGGTCGGAGAGGGAGGCGTCTCCCTGGCTGACCATATCGGTAAACGCCCGGATTTCCCGGATAGACAGGCCGGACTTTTTCAGGCACTCGATGACCCGAAGCCACTCCAGATCCTTGCCGGTGAAGATACGAACCCCTCCGCTGGAGCGCTCCACCAGGGGAAGCAGTCCCTCCTGGTCGTAGTAGCGCAGGGTGGAGGCAGAGACCCCCAGAATGTTTGCCGCCTCTCCGATTGTATATCGCATACAAAATCACCTGTACCGTATTTTTCTCCATTATATGACACCCGAACCCGCTTTGCAAGGGGGCTTATAAGGGTATAATTTATATGTATTGGACATTTTGCGGCGTTTCTGGTATAAAGGTATCAACTTGATTTGGGAGGCTTCTGTTATGAATATCGCGGAAAAGTTTGAGCGGCTGGGTGTGGACAACGCCCCCGGCCAGGAATCTCTGCAAAAGAATGTGGCGCTGGACCTGCGGGGCGAGCGGCTGGAGGGTCCCGCTGTGGACTTCTCCCACGGGGATGTAGACGCCCACGAGCCGACCCCAGGCAGCTTTGAGGTGTTCAGCCAGGGCGTTCAGGAGGGTGGCGCCCAGGCCTATACCCCCTACCGGGGCCGGAAGACGATTCTGGCGCATGTGGCGGAAAAGCTGTCTGCCTTCACCGGGGCGGCCATCGCGCCGGAGCGCAACGTGATTCTGACCCCGGGCACCCAGGGGGCGCTGTTCCTGGCTATGGGAGCCAACATCATGCCAGGGGATAAGGTGGCCATTGTAGAGCCGGATTATTTTGCCAACCGGAAAATGGTGGAGTTCTTCGGGGGAGAGATGGTGCCCGTCCCCATGCACTATGCTCAAGCGGAGGGCGCGGGCCTGGACCTGGAGGCGCTGGAGGCAGCCTTCCAGCAGGGGGTAAAGCTTTTCCTGTTCTCCAACCCCAACAACCCCGTGGGCTGCATCTATTCCTACGATGAGATTGTGAGCATCGCGGCGATGGCCAAACGGTATCAGGTCACCCTGCTGGTGGATGAGCTTTACTCCCGTCAGGTATACCCCGGTATTACCTACACGCACCTGTGCGCGCAGAAGGAGATCCCTGCAAATTTGGTTACGATTATCGGCCCCTCGAAAACGGAGTCCCTCAGCGGCTACCGCCTGGGCGTGGCCTTTGGGACAGAGGCGATCATTGAGCGGATGGAGAAGCTTCAGGCCATCATGGCCCTGCGGTGCAGTGGCTACAACCAGGCCATCTTCAAGACCTGGTTCAACGAGCCGGAGGGCTGGATGGACGCCCGCGTGGCCGCCCACCAGGCGATCCGGGACGCCATCCTGGAGAAGCTGAACGCCGCGCCCGGGGTATCGGCCAGGCCCACCCAGGGAGGCAGCTACCTGTTTGTCTCCATCCCGGAGCTGGAGGTCTCCCTGCATCAGTTTATCCGCATTGTCCGGGAGCTGGCCGGTGTGACGGTGACACCCGGCACAGAGTTCGGTCCCCAGTTTACCCACCACTTCCGCATCAATTTCTCCCAGAACAAAGAGAATGCAGTGGCCGCCATCGAGCGCTTGCTGGCGGTTATGGACCGGTACAGAAAAAAGTAAGGAGATTCCACCATGGAAAAGCAGGCCAATCCCATTCCCCAGGGGAAATATGTCCCTGCAACCCGGTGGGGGAATCTGATTTTCACTGCCGGGATGACCTCGCGGAAAAATGGCGTTTTGATCCTCGCGGGCCAGGTGAAGGGGGACGCGCCCCTGGAGACCTATCAGGAGGCTGTGTGTCAGGCCGCCAGCAACGCCTTGGCTGCGGTGGTGAACCAGCTGGCGGAGGGGGAACACATCGCCCAGGTGCTCTCGCTGATGGTCTATGTCAACGCAGAGGAGGGCTTTGCCGTCCACTCCAGGCTGGCCGACTTTGCCACGGATTACCTGTGTGAGCAGCTTGGGGCGGCTGGAGTGGCTGCCCGGGCCGCCCTGGGTGTCGCCTCCCTGCCGGGGAACGCACCAGTGGAAATTCAAATGGTCTGTGCCGCCTCCTGACGGCGCCCCGAAAAAGAACCAAAAAGCTGCTTGCCCCGCGTCTGATTCCAAATCGGACGCGGGGCATTTTGCTCTGCGCTGTTTTGGTGGACACACCTGGCCGGCCTGTGTTAAAATGGGGAGGCAGGAGGGAGTATGGAATGCAGAAGCTGATGATTGTGGAGGACGACCCGGTTATCCGGGAGGAGCTGGCTCTGCTCCTGGAGAATGAGGGGTACCAGGTGACCGCCGTTACTGAATTTGCCAGGGTTTCCGAACAGGTGCAGCGGGCTGGCCCCGATTTGATTCTGCTGGATCTGGGGCTGCCCGGCCGGGATGGCGTGTCTCTGTGTGCCGAGATCCGAAGGACCGGCGACACCCCTGTTATCTTTGTCACCAGCCGGGACTCCGCCGCTGACGAGCTGCGGGCCCTCAGCCTGGGGGGCGACGACTACATTACCAAGCCCTACAACATCCCCGTGCTGCTGGCCCGGATCAAAGCGGTCCTCCGCCGGGCCGGCGCTCCAGCGGAGCCCGACACCCTGGAAGTGGACGGGCTGACCCTTCACCTCACCCGGGGAACAGCGGCTGCGGCGGGCGGCTGTGTAGAGCTCACCCGGAACGAGCTGAAAATATTGGCCCACCTTATGGCGCACGCCGGAGAAATTGTCTCCCGGGCCGACCTGATTGACACTCTGTGGGACAACCAGATCTACATTGACGACAACACCCTTAGCGTCAATATGACCCGTCTGCGGGCCAAGCTGGAGGAAATTGGACTGCCCAACCGCATTAAGACCCGCCGGGGAATGGGGTATCAGCTATGACCTTGCCGGAATTTTTGTCCGACCGTCTGGGGAGGATTTTGATTGACTGGAGCTGTGTAGCGGCAGCGGTTCTGTTTCTCCGGGCCACCGGCACCCAGGACGGGGTGCTGGTGATTTTGCTGCTGGCACTGCTGCTGGTCTTTGCCGGAAGGCAGCTGTACGACTTCCTCTGCCAGCGCACCCGGCTTCAGGAGCTGGAGGCCATTTTGAACGGCTTGGACCAGAAGTATCTGTTTGCCGAGTGTGTTCCGTTCCCCAGAGGGCTGTACGAACGCCGGCTGTTCGCCCTGACCCGTCAGGCGGGCCGGGCCATGACCGGCGCGGTGTCTGACGCCCGGTCTGCGCAGCAGGAGTACCAGGAGTATGTAGAGCGGTGGGTTCACGAGGTGAAAACCCCCATCACCGCCGCCCAGCTCCTGTGCCGAAAGCTGGATGGAGCGTCTCGCCGGAAGCTCTCCGGCGAACTGAGCCAGATCGAGTCCCATGTGGAGCGGGCGCTGTTCTATGCCCGGGCGGCAAGCCCGGAGCGGGACTGTGTCCTTCGCCGGACCAGTCTGGACAAGGTCGTCTCTCAGGCTATCCAGAACCACCGCACCCTTCTGATTCAAAGCGGCGTCCAGGTGGAGACAGAGGGGCTGGACTGCGCCGTCTATACCGACGAAAAGTGGGCGGTCTTCCTCCTGGGGCAGCTGCTGCAAAATACAGCCCGCTACCGGGGACAGACGCCGGCTGTCACCATCTCTGCCCGGCCCCTTGGAAAGCAGGTTCAGCTTACGGTCCAGGATAACGGCATCGGTATTCCAGCCCACGAGCTGCCTCGGGTCTTCGACCGGGGCTTTACCGGCAGCAATGGCCGCAGCCGAGGCGGCTCCACCGGTATGGGGCTGTACCTGTGCAGGAAGCTGGCCGGATTTCTGGCGCTGGACCTGCGGATTGCCTCAGAGGAGGGAAGTGGAACCACCATCACGCTGACCTTCCCCTCCCGGGAAGCCCTGTAGGAACGGCCTGTGTCCGCCCCTGCGCATATCCTCCAACCTTACAAAAGTGTAAGGAAGTTCGATATCAAATCGCTACAACTGCCTTTGTTTCTGGTGTACCATAGAGCCACAAGCAAAGGAGGCAACCGCTATGCTGCAAGTACAAAACATTGAAAAATATTATGGAAGCAGGAACAACGTGACCAAAGCGCTGGACCGGGTGAGCTTTGATGTGGAGGCCGGAGAGTTTCTGGCGATTATGGGGGCGTCCGGATCCGGTAAGACGACCCTGCTCAACTGCATCTCCACCATCGACACCATCAGTGCCGGCAAAATCCTGCTGGACGGCGTCAGTCTGTCCGACCTGTCCGAGTCTGAGCTGGCCAGATTCCGCCGGGAACGGCTGGGCTTTGTCTTTCAGGACTTCAACCTGCTGGACACCCTCACCATTGAGGAGAACATCGGTCTGGCCCTCTCCCTGAACCGGGAGGACCCTGCCGCCGTTCAGCGCAGGGTACGGGAGATGGCGCAGCGGCTGGGCATCACCGACATCCTGGAAAAATTCCCCTATCAGGTGTCCGGCGGACAGAAGCAGCGCACCGCCTGTGCCCGGGCGATGATTGCAGGGCAGTCCCTCCTTCTGGCGGACGAGCCCACCGGGGCGCTGGACTCCAAGGCGTCCAAAAATCTGCTGGAGATTATGGACGCGATGAACCGGGAGATGGGGGCCACCATCCTGATGGTCACGCACGATGCTTACAGTGCCAGCTACGCCAAGCGTGTGCTCTTCCTGAAGGATGGGCGGGTGTTCAACGAGCTGCTTCGGGGGGACCGGGGGCGGCCGGTATTTTACCACGAAATTCTGGATGTACTGGCCGCGCTGGGGGGTGATGTCAGTGACGTTATCTAAGCTCTCTCTGCGCAACGCCAAGCGTCAGGCCCGGGATTATCTGGTCTATTTTGTCACGGTGGTGATGGCCGCCGCCCTGCTCTACTCCTTCAACGCCCTGGTCTTCTCCCAGGAAATTCGCACGCTGTCCAAGGGGATGGAGATGCTTCCCATCATGATTGCCATGGCCGACGTGGTTGTGGTGTGCGTCTTCGGCTGGCTTGTGGCCTACGCCACGAAATTCATGCTCCTGCGCCGGGGCCGGGAGCTGGGCACCTACCTGCTCATCGGCCTGGAGAACAAGCAGGTGGCCCGGCTGTTCTTTCTGGAAAATCTGGCCGTGGGCGGCTGCGCCCTGGTGCTGGGGACTGCCCTGGGCGGGCTGCTCTACCAGGCCTTCCGGGCGATGGCCCTGGCCCTGTTTCGTCTGCCCTATCACTTCGCTTTCGGCTTTTCACTCCCCGCCCTGGCGCTGACGGCGGTCTGTTTTGCCCTGATCTACCTCCACGCCCTGCGCCGCAGCCGGAAATATATCCGCCGGGCGAAGATTCGCTCCCTGATCGACTCCGACCGTCTGAACGAGGGGGTGGTCATTCAGACGGGAAAAAAGCGCCGTTGGGTATTCGGGGCGTCCATTTTGCTGGGGGTGGTGGGGACCTGCCTGATGATGGCAAGGAGCTCCCTTCTTGGGATAATCGGGGCGGGGTGCCTGATTTTGTTCCTCTTCGGCTTCTTCCTCAGCTTCGCCTCCGGGGTACCCGCCTTTTTTGAGCGCAAGCCTGCCCGGAAGTACCGGGGGCAGAACCTGCTGGTCTTCCGCACTCTCACCGCCAAGCTGGCCACCATGGGGGTGCTGATGGCCACCATCTCCATGATTTTTACCGCCACCCTGATTTCAGAGGGCTCCGGGCTGATGTTTCGGGGACTCTTCCTGGGCCGGGCAGCGGAGAGTGCCTGCTTCGACCTGTACATCGGCATGGAAGGCACCGACCGGGATTACTCCCTCTACCAGGACTACATCCAGGAAAATATCCCGGTGGAACAGTCTGTATCGTATCCGGTCTACCTCAGCGGGAGCAGCACTCTGCTGGACTACATTACCTCCCGAACCGCCTATTACTACTTCAACTTCGATCAGGACCCTGTCCTCCGCTACAGCGACTACACCGCTCTGCGCTCCATCGCAGGCTATCCCCCGGTGGAACTGGGGCCGGGGCAGTACCTGCTTCACTGCATGACCTACCTGGAGGGCTCCCTGAAAGCCTACAAGGAGCCTCTCACCCTGGGGGGCGCCGCCCTCCAGCCGGGAGGTCTCTATACCGAGCCCCTCTCCCAGGGCTCTGAAAACGGCCGGGGCTATATCCTGGTGGTCCCCGACGAGGCCGTGGAGGGCCTGCCCATCCATCATTCGGCTTACGCCGCCAAAACGGCGGAGCCCGTCCCTTATGAGGACTACTACAACCTGACCGCAGTAATGGACAAGATCTGGGAGGGCACCGGCTTCGGGGACCAAATCAACACCCGGGCCCAGGCGGAGGCGGAGGTGGCCTCTCAAACCGCCCTGTGCGTCTTCCCCCTGTACTACCTGGCCCTGTCTCTCACCATGACCGCTGCCACGATCCTCACCATCCAGCAGCTCAGCGAGACCAAACGGTACCGGCAGCAGTTTGCTCTGCTCCAGAAGCTGGGCATGGGACGGCGGGAGATGTCAAAGGCCCTACGTACCCAGTTTGTCATCTACTATGCCCTGCCCGCTGTGCCGCCGGTTCTCATTGGGGCGCCCTTTCTCTGGAATCTGGCCCACATCCCGGAACCGGGCGTGATGGTGGGGACCTCCAGTCCTGCCGCAGTTGTCAGCGCTGCCCTGGTTGTCTTTTTCCTGATGTATGCCATCTATATTTTGCTGGCCTATGCCAGCCTGAAGCGCAGCGTGCTGCCAGAAACCGCGTAATTTGAGGCAGCGGTTTCGCATAGGATAAAAGAGGCGTCTACCAAACGTCTACCAAAAAGCGCCGGAGAGCCTTGCCGCGCAAGGCTCTCCGGCGCTGTCGTTTTCGGAGGGTCTACCAAATGTCTACCAGCGCCACTTTTCACAGAAGAAAAGCGGCGCATTCTTTCTTTTCGGAGTAAATTCGCAATGTTTTTCACGGTGTAAGGGGCGTTATACCGGCCTAAGTGAGCCGAAAAGTTCTCCGAACCTCAAAAAAGGGCGGATTTCATCGAGAAAGCCGCTCAAAAAATTAAAAGGAGGAAAATCCAAAATGAGAAACCTGAAGCGGGCCCTCAGCCTGGCTCTGGCTTCTGTCATGGTCATGGGCCTGATGGTAGCCAGCAGCAGCGCCAAGGGCTACGACGACGTGACCTCTGAGGAGAACGTGGAGGCCATTGAGGTGCTCCAGGCCGTCGGCATTATGACCGGCGACGACAACGGCAACTTCAACCCCACGCAGAACGTCACCCGCAACGAGATGG
>JAAWAD010000078.1 GCA_022791995.1 Lawsonibacter sp. | reverse complement strand
GCCGACGTGGAGGCCCTGAAGGCCTGCAAGTACCCCGGCACCGACCGCACCGTGGCCGATGTCACCGCCGACAAGGTGCTGTCCATCGGGGAGAACATCCAGATCCGCCGCTTCGTCCGCTATGCCGAGGGGGTCAGCGTGGCCTACACCCATATGGGCGGCAAGGTGGGCGTGCTGGTCAACCTGGCCGTGGAGGGCATCGACCCGGCCAAGGCGGAGGAGCTAGGCAAGGATATCGCCATGCAGATCTGCGCCATGAACCCCGCCTTCCTGGACAAGTCCGACGTGGACCAGGCCACCCTGGACAAGGAGAAGGCCATCCTGATGGCCCAGGCCAAGGAGGACCCCAAGAACGCCAGCAAGCCCGACAACATCATCGAGAAGATGGTCATGGGCCGCATCGGCAAGTACTATGAGGAGAACTGTCTGCTCCAGCAGGCCTTCGTGAAGGAGAACAAGACCTCTGTCGAGCAGCACATCGCCGCCGTGGCCAAGGAGCTGGGCGGAAAAATCACCGTGAAGGCCTTCACCCGCTTCGCCACTGGCGAGGGCATCGAGAAGGCCGAGGACGACTTCGCCGCCGAGGTCGCCTCCATGATTAAGTAAGAACCAACAAGGGGCGCGTCCCGTAAGCGGACGCGCCCCTGCTGTATTTGGGCCAGAGCGCTCCGGGCCTGAATGTGGAGAGGAGCTGAGCCTGCGATGGAACAAAGCCGCTGGAGCCGCTGCCATCCCCGCCCCCAATTCCGGCGGGACAGCGGGTGCTGCTCCACTTCGGGGCGGTGGACCAGATTGCCCAGGCAGAGCTGAACGGCCAGCCCATCTTCCTCCACGGGGTGCTGGACCAGGGCTATTTCCAGGACGGCATCTTCCTGCCGGAGGAGCCGGAGGAGTATGAACGGGACATCCTGCGAATGAAGGAGCTGGGCTTCAACACCCTGCGCAAGCACATCAAGCTGGAGACCCTGGCCCGTTGCCCGGACGGGGACCAAACAGCTCCCACAGGCCGATAAGCAGCAGAAAACCGCCGAAGATCTTCCGCAGCAGGCCCACGTCCAGGCTGGTGGCCCACCAGGCGGCCAGCGCGGCGCAGGCCAGCCCCGCCCCGATGGCGGGCAGCAGAGCCTGACGCTCCACATAGCCGTTTTTCACATGGGCGGGGAGGGCCAGCAGGCCGGCGGGGAGAAAGTACAGCAGGTTGATGCCCTGGGCCAGATGCTGGTCCACCCCGGCCAGGGCGGTCATGTAGACCAGCAGCAGAGTGCCGCCCCCCACGCCGAAGCCGGACAGCACCCCGGTGGCCGCGCCCGCTGCCAGGGGCAGCAGCCACGCCGTCACAGGATACACCTCACGCCGCCGTAAATCAGCAGCAGGCCGAAACCCCGCTTCAGCCAGTCCATCCGCACGCCCTTGAACCACCGGCCCCCCGCCCAGCCCCCCAGCGCGCCCCCCAGCAGATAGGGCAGGGCGGCGGACAGCTCCAGCCGGCCCTGGAACAGATAGATGCCCGCCGACAGGGCGCACAGGGGCAGAATGACCGCCACAGAGGTGGCGAAGGCCCGCCGCTGGTCCAGTCCGCAGCACCGGGTGAGCAGCGGGACCAGAATGGAGCCTCCGCCGCCCCCAAAAAAGCCGTTGGCCAGCCCGGCTGCCCCGCCGGCCAGCAGATAGCGCAGCTTGGTATGCTTCAACAAAATCGCCTCCCTCCCCGGTAGTGTGCCGGCTTCGGGGGCGGTTTATGTGCCGGATTTGCCGGAGGACCGGGAAAAGCGGCGGCGCGTGCTAAAGTTTTTCTCTCTTTTGCCGATAGAAGCAATAAGAGAGGAGGCGTTTTTATGGAAATCAGACGGGCCCTCCAGGGGCGGGATGTCAGCTTCTCCCCCGCGGTCAAGGCCGGACAGAGCGCCGGCAAGACTCAGAAGGCCGCCCGGACCCCCGCCACAGACCGGCTGGAGCTGAGCCAGTGGGTGGCCCAGGTGGACGAGCAGCGGGCCCAGGCGGAGCGGCAGTTCTACATGTCGTCCGATGTGGATCCCAAGGACCAGGGGCTCTGGTCGGCGCTGGACAGCCAGAGCCAGCAGGACGCCAGCGAGCTGGACATGATGGCCAAGGAGCTGGACGCCCAGATGAAATGCGCCGAAATTGCTGCGCGCATCATGGCCGGGAAAAAGGTGCCCATGAAGGACGAGCATTTTCTGATGGAATCCGACCCTGCCATCTATAAGCTGGCCCTGGCCCTGCGCAAGCGGGTCCCCGACCCGGACGAGAAGGAGTGCGAGAGCGTTCTGGATGACGAGGACAAGCAGTCCAACCAGTCCAGCGGCGAGGCCGGACCCGTAACAGCCGCAGCCCCGGCGGAGGGCGGCGGGGAGAGCGCCTTGGCGTAACGGCCCTCTGTGCGTTACGCCCGCGGGCGAAACCGTCCCCACAAGAGAGAACAAGCACCCCGGCAGGATGTATCCCGCCGGGGTGCTTGTTTATTCTTTGGGTTCTTCGCTGGGGTCGGAGGGGTCCTCCACCCCGGAGGGCTCTGGCTGCTCCGCGGGGGGCTGCTCTGCGGAGGGCTCCTCCGGGGCGGGGGGCTTAATCTCCTCGCTGACGATGTGGATGTTCTTGGCGGGGGGCTCGATATCCCCGGGCAGCGCCTGGGGGGCGCTTCGGGTGGAGGCATAGGCGTCCTCCACCAGGGCGGGGTCCCGGCCCTCGATGATGGCCACCATCTCGCCGCCGGTGATGGTCTCCGTCTCCAGCAGTTAGCCCACCACCTTGTCCAGGTCCTCCCGGTTGGCGCGGATGACCTCCACCGCCTC
>JAAWAD010000077.1 GCA_022791995.1 Lawsonibacter sp. | reverse complement strand
GCCTCAGCCCGCCGCCCGCACGATCATGGACACGACCTCCTGGCGGGTGGCCAGGGCCTCGGGCCGGGACCCGTCGGTGATGCCGGCCTCCACCGCTCTGGTCATCTCATCCGCTCCCCAGGCGGGCCCGGGCAGCTCCCCAAGCTCCTTCCGGTAGCGCTCCATGTGCTCCTTCCACTGCTCATATGTCATGGTCTCATCCTCCTCATAGTCCACGTAGGGCAGCAGGCCCCACTTCTTCCAGGTCCGGGCGTTGTACCCGGCCCTCTTCCCGATGTTGGCAACGGCGGTGATCTGGGCCCCGTTGGCCCACTTGGGGGAGGACTCCACGGCCAGCCCGTCCCCGATGTAGATCCCGATATGGCCGGGCATCCACACCGCCGCCCCGGGACGGATCCCGCTGAAGTCCGCCGACACACCGGCACACCGCCGGATCATCTCGTCCTCCCCGATGTCGGGGACGCCGTTGGAGGCGTACCGGGCCCCGCCGTAGGTCTTGGAGGGGTCCCCCGTCCAGCCCCACAGCAGGCCCTTGATCAGCCCCACGCAGTCCCAGCCGTAGACAGGCGGGGACTGGTCCCCGGCGGCCCGGATGAGTGCCTGGCGGGCCTGGGCCCGGTTGTAGGCGTTGTTGGTACAGTACCGCTCCACGTTCCGCCCCACCAGCGGGGCCCCGAAGCCCCCGGAGACATACAGGGTTTTGTAGTCCGTGGCGGCGGACACCGCCCGCCGGACAAACTCCTGGGCGGTCATCCCTCGCCGCCCCCCTGCCGGTCCACCACGTCCTGCACCTTCTGGCTCTGGGTACCGAAGTAGAAGGCGATGATCACAGCGTAGATGGTCATAAAGTCCTGGCTGATCTTTCCGGCGCAGGCCATGTAGGCGAACACGCCGGTGAGCACCAGGGTGACCAGGGATTTCACGCTCAGCAGCGCCCCCAGGCGCTTCCATAGGATCTCGTTCACAGTTCCTCATCCTTTCCTTTTTTGTCTCCGCCCAGCACGGTCTTCAAACACATCAGCAGCAGCTCTCCGCCGAAGAAGGCCAGGATCACGCCCAGCAGGGCGGCGGGGTCGTGTCCTGTGCGGGCGAGGATCCGCAGGCTGTAGGCGGAGGCGGCGGTGCCGCAGGCCACGCACCACAGCACCATCCCCTTGGCGAACAGGTGGGGCACCGCCCAGAGTTTGTCCAGCAGTCTCCTCACAGCCCCACCTTCCCCAGCAGGAAACACACCACGCCGGTGACGATGGCCACCAGGATCGTCTCCATGGCCTTGTCCCACCGCCGCCCCGCCTTGCCGGTCAGGTCCCGGACCATGGCGGTCAGCTCGTCCAGCTTGCTGTCCACGTTCTTCCAGTGGGCGTTCTGGACGGCGTTCTCGGTCTCCAGCACACGGATCCGGTCGTACATCCCCTGGTGGGTCCTGCTGTGCTGCTTGTTCGCCTCCTCCAGCGCCTCCACCCGGGGGAGCACCGGGCAGTCGGCGCTCCCACATATCTCAGACATCCACATCCCTCCTTTTCTGATCCCCTGTCCCGGGATACAGACCGGTCTTTTCCGGCCTTACCATAGGCGGACAGGGGAGGAGAGTTGTATCTTTGCGTACACCAATGGGCGGTCGGGGAGAATCGAACAGGGAGGACACGGCAAATGCCGTATCCTCCCATCGGTCCTCCAAAGGGGCTTTTTTGTTGCGGGCCTGCCGCCTTACAGCCTTTTACAGACCGCCCGCGCCGCCTGGACGCCGGAGGCTCCTGCCTGGGCCAGGCCCCGGGTGACCCCGGCGCCGTCGCCGGCGGCGAAGAAGTTGGGCAGGGCGGTCTCCAGCTCGGGGGTGAGCTGGAGGCGGGCGGAGTAGAACTTCACCTCCGCGCCGTAGAGCAGGGTGTCGTAGTTGGCGGTGCCGGGGGCGAGCTTGTCCAGCTGGTAGATCATCTCGATGATGTCGTCCAGCTGCCGCTTGGGCAGGGTGAGGGACAGGTCCCCCGGGACGGCGGCGGTCAGGGTGGGCCGGACGGTGGACTTGCCCATGCGTTGCTCATTGGTGCGCCGGCCGCCCACCAGGTCGCCGAAGCGCTGGACCAGCACGCCCCCCGCCAGCATGTTGGACAGGGAGGCCACATGCTTGCCGTACCGGTAGGGCTCGTTAAAGGGCTTGGTGAACCGGTTGGACACCAGCAGGGCAAAGTTGGTGTTCTCGCTGCGGAGGGCGGGGTCGGCGTAGGAGTGGCCGTTCACCGTGTTGATTCCCTCTACATTTTCCGCCACAACGTGGCCATAGGGGTTCATGCAGAAGGTGCGCACGCTGTCCCCATACTGCTTGGTGCGGTAGACCAGCTTGGACTCATAGACCACGTTGGTGATGTGCTCAAAGATGACGGCGGGCAGCTCCACCCGGACCCCAATGTCCACCTGGTTGTTCAGCAGTTCCAGCCCCAGGGCCTTGCACTGGTTGGCAAACCACTCCGCCCCGGAGCGGCCGGGGGCCGCCAGGAGGTATTTTGACGAGACCTCGCCCCCTTTGGTCAGGGTCAGGCGATAGCCTCCGTCGGCTTGGGCAATCTGAGTCACCTCTGTCTGAAAGGCAAACTCCAGCTTGTCCCGCAGCCCCTCATAGATGTTGGTGAGGATGCGCAGGTTGTTCTCCGTACCCAGGTGCTTGCACCGGGCCTGGAGCAGGTGGAGGTCATGGGCCAGGGCCCGCCGCTCCAGGGCCTTTGCCTCCGGCGTCTCGGTGGAGAACACCTGGTCTGTGGCTCCGTGGGCCACGTTGATAGAGTCCACATAGTCGATAAGCTCCATCACCTGGGCGCTGTCCATAAAGTCGGTGAGCCAGCCGCCGAACTGGGTGGTAAAGTTGAACTTTCCGTCGGAAAAAGCCCCCGCTCCCCCAAAGCCGCACATGGTGTGGCACACGGGGCACTGGATGCAGGCCTTGGTCTTTCCGGCCACAATGGGACAGCTCCGGTGGTAGATGTCCGCCCCCTGGTCCAGGGCCAGAACCCTCCAGCCGGGGCGCAGGCGGGCCAGCTCATAGGCGGCAAAAATGCCTGCCTCGCCGCAGCCCAGGATGATTACGTCGTAGTTGGCGTTCATAGTCGGTCTCCTTTCCGAATGTTGGGCTTCGCCCAAACCCACCAGGGCTTCGCCCTGGACCCACCGCCCTTTGAAAAGGGCGGCCCGAAACTTTCATTGTCTCCGTGGGGTGCAGCTCTTGCTCACAGCCCCAGTATCCGAGTGGCGATGGCGAAATAGACCAGCAGGGACAGGGCGTCCACCACCGTGGTGATAAAGGGGGAGGCCATCACCGCCGGGTCAAAGCCCACCCGCTTGGCCAGCATGGGCAGGGTACAGCCAATCAGCTTGGCGATAATCAGGGTGAAAAAGATGGTCAGGGCCACAACCGAGGCAACCGTGGTATCCTTCCGGTCCACCACAAGCACCTTGGCAAAGACCACCACCCCCAGGGTGACGGCACACAGAACTGACACCCGAAACTCCTTCCAGATCACACGGAACCAGTCGGAAAACTCCACATCTCCCAGGGACATGGCACGGATAATGGTAACGGAGGCCTGCCCGCCTGAGTTGCCTCCCGTGTCCATCAGCATGGGGATAAACAGGGTAAGGGCGGCGTTGGCCGCCAGGGCCTCCTCGAAAAAACCCAGGATGGTGCCGGTGAAGGTGGCGGAAATCATCAGCAGCAGCAGCCAGGGGATGCGGTGTTTCCAGGTCTCTACCACGCCGGTCTGGAAATAGGGCTTGTCTGTGGGAAGGATGGCGGCCATCTTCTCGATATCCTCAGTGGCCTCCTCCTCCATCACGTCCATAGCGTCGTCCACGGTGATGATGCCTACCAGGCGTGCCTCGCTGTCCACTACCGGCAGAGCGGTCAGGTCATACTTGGAGAACAGCTGGGCCACTTCCTCCTTGTCCTCGTGGGTGGTGACAGACAGGACGTTGGTCTCCATAATATCCTGAATACGGGTTTCGTAGGCGGACAGGAGCAGACGCTTCACCGTCACCACCCCCTGGAGCACCCGGTTGTCGGTGACATAGCAGGTATACACCGTCTCCTTATCCAGGCCCACCTTTCGGATGCGGGCAAAGGACTCCTCCACCGTGCTGCTGGGGTGTAGATAGACAAACTCCGTGGTCATCAGGGACCCGGCGGAGTCTTTGGGGTAATTGAGCAGCTGGTTGATCTGGCTTCGGGTGGAGGCGTCGGTGTTCCGTAAAATCCGGGACACCACATTGGCCGGCATATCCTCGATAATATCCACCGCATCGTCCAGATACAGCTCGTTCAGCACCTCCCGCAGCTCCCGGTCGCTGAGCGCACCGATGAGCTTTTCCTGGTCCTCGCTGTCTTCCATATAGGCGAAGACCTCCGCGGCCATATTCTTGGGCAGCAGACGGAACACCACCGCCTGCTGTTCCCCCTCCAGCTCCTCCAGGAAC
Source organism: Lawsonibacter sp. (assembly GCA_022791995.1). GTDB lineage: Bacteria > Bacillota > Clostridia > Oscillospirales > Oscillospiraceae > Lawsonibacter. The sequence continues at coordinate 13,188 of JAAWAD010000077.1, read as the reverse complement.
TCGGCCACGTCCACCTCGTTCATCTCGGACAGCAGCTCTCTCAGCTGCCGGAATTTTTTTTGCTCCACCAGCTCCAGCAGCTGGTCTAGGTCATAGTTCTCGTGCATGTGTGTCGCTCCCCTTTCCAATCCGTTTCAGAAAGCGGGACACAAATCGCTCCAAAAGGGCACAAGACAAGGGGGGAGACCGGCTCCCCCGCAAGCCCGGCGGCCAGGGCGGGCCGTCCATGTCCGGCTCCGCTCCGCCGCCCGCCGCCTGTGGTGCTTTTCCGTGTCCCTGTGCCGGCTTCGGCCGTCCATGTTGGCTCTCACCCCTCTCAATGTCAAGCAGCCCATAAAAATTCCCAGTCCGTTTTGTGCCCCTATGTGTGGAAATGCCCCTTTGATTTCCGCCCCCTGCCGGGGGTGGGAACACAAAAAAGAACTGGGACGAAAAAAATAGCCGCATCTGCGGCTATTATAACACAAATTCTTGAAAATGGGAACCCCTCACCGGCCCGCTGCCCGAACCGGAACGGGGGAAAGCGCTGGGGACGGTTCCTCCTCGGGCTGGGCCGGGTAAACTCTTCTCAAGTGGGCGATGCAGGCGGCGCAGGCGGGCACCAGGAACAGGTCGGCGCAGATCCAGGCCGCCGGAGAGGCAAAGCAGGCGGCGCTGAAGCCGAACATGGGCACAAACACCTGTCCCACCACCGTCCGGGCGGCCATTTCCAGCACACCGGCCAGGATAGCCAGCACGCTGAAGCCCATCCCCTGAATGGAGAAGCGGACAATGTTCACCAGGGCCAGGGCAAAGAAGAAGGCGGTAAGGACCACCGTGTATTGGCTGGTCAGCTGAACCAGCAGGGCCAGCTCCTCCTCCTTAGGGTCCAGGAACAGCATGGAGCACTGGGGCGCAAAGGCCAGCATCGCCAGCAGGGCGGCGCCGGACCAGCACAGCCCCAGAAGGGTACAGGCCCGCACCCCCTTACCCAGCCGGTCCAGACGGCAGGCCCCCACATTCTGGCCGCAGTAGGTAGCCATCGCCGCCCCCATGGCGTCGAAGGGGCAGGCCAGCAGCTGCTGGAGCTTGCTGCCCGCCGCCACGGCCGCCACATAGAGGCTGCCCAGGGTGTTCACGGCGGACTGGAGCACGATGGAGCCAATGGCGGTGATGGAATACTGCAAGCCCATCGGCAGTCCCATCATGCACAGCACCTTACAGGAGTGGAGGTCCAGCCGGCGCTCTGCCGGCGTCATGCGCAGAATAGGGTATTTCCGGTCCATATAGAGCAGGCAGGCCACCCCGGACACCCCCTGCGACGCCACTGTGGCCAGCGCCGCCCCCGCCACGCCGGCGTTGCAGTACAGAATCAGCGCAAAGTCCAGCACAATGTTCAGACAGGAGGACAGCGCCAGAAAGTATACCGGCGTTTTGCTGTCCCCCAGGGAGCGGATCACGCCAGCCAGCAGGTTGTACAGAATGGTAGCGGGAATGCCCAGAAAAATAACAAAGATGTAGCGGTAGGCGTCCTGGAAAATGTCCTCCGGGGTCTGCATGGCGGTGAGAATACCGCCGCACAGCAGACAGGTGGCCACGGTAAGCGCCAGCGAGAGCGCCCCCGCCAGATAGGCCGCATTGGCCACATACCGGCGCATCTTCGAGGGCTCGTTGGCCCCCATCCGCTGGGCAACCGGGATGGCAAAGCCGTTGCACACCCCCATACAGAAGCCGATAACGAAAAAATTGATGGAGCCCGTGGCCCCTACCGCCGCCAGGGCCTTGGCCCCCAGCAGCTTGCCCACAATCATGGTGTCCACCATGTTGTACAGCTGCTGAAACAGCATCCCCAGCAGGGTGGGCAGCGTAAAGCCCAGAATCAGCCGCATGGGACTGCCGGCTGTCAGGTCTTTGGTCATACGTATCCCTTCCTTCGGAAAATCTCCGCCCTATTATAGCCATCTGCCCCCCGCCTGGCTAGAAGATTTTTGACGGTTTTCTCCCTCCTCCAGAGGTAAATTTTCATCAAAAAACAAAACAGAGCAGCATGGTTGCAGCAGCAGGTATTGACACCTCAGCACTGGTGCGATATAATTCCTTCCGCCAAACAGCACCATGACCTCGTGTCTGCCCATTCGCAGAGGCGGGGATGAGGGAATCCGGTCAGAACCCGGAGCAATACCCGTTGCCGTATGCACAGAAGTCTGCCGCTTGTGGCGTGAGCCGGTCATTGGGAGCAATTCTGAGAAGGCGGAGCGGCAGGCGTGGGACGTTTCCGCCCCGAACTGTGCGAGCCGGAAGACCTATGGTGTTCAAAAGGGTTTGCGTTAGCATACCCAAAATGTCCTGCGGAAAAGCCGGCCGCAGCGGACCTGAAATGGTCTGCTGCGGCCGGTCTGTTTGTGTGACGCAGGGGCTCCCCTATTTGCGGGATTACAAAAGGAGGAATTTTGATGCAGAAGAAAACAACAACAAGGATATTGAACCTGCTGCTGACCTTGGTCATGGTTCTGGGCCTGTTGCCTGGAACCGCCTGGGCCACAGAGGACGAGCGGATCCAAATCGCCAGTGCGGAGGACCTGGCCAGCTTCCGTGACAGGGTCAACGCCGGTGAAACAACGCTGAATGCCAAGTTAACTGAGGACATTGTGCTGAACGGTCTATGGACGCCGTTTCATCCTGCGTCCGGTTATGTAACAGATGCCTACGCTGGAACCTTCGACGGAGGCGGCCACACAATCAAAGGGCTGAGAATCCAGGATGACAGCACCAATGGCGTCGGTTTCTTCGGAACGGTAAACGGGGCGACGATCAAAAATCTGAGCATCGAGGGCAATGTAGCCGCGTCTAATAGCGCCTTTGTCGGCGGAATTGTTGGCAAGACCGCCGGGGCAACAACCGTGGAAGGCTGTTCCTTTTCGGGCTCTGTTGTCTCTGAAAAGGCCGGGAGCAATGCGGGAGCCGGCGGTATCGCCGGCCGGGTAAACGCAGGGACGGTCACCATAAGGTGCTGTGTCAACTCCGCAGTTGTCTCTGGCGGCTGTGCCGCCGGTATCCTGGGCTATTGCACCAGTGCGAACAACGTGATTGAAAACTGTTATAACACCGGAACAATCTCCGGCGGCAGCCGGACCGGCGGAATTGCGGGGCAGGTCTCCAAAACCACAGAGCTCACAAATTGCTTTACTGTAAAAGGCGCTGTCTGCGGTTTGAATGGGAACCTCACCAACTGCTACGACGAGTCCAATCCCCCCAACGACGCTTCACAGCTGGGAAGCGCATTTACGGTTGACGCCAACGGCAGCATAATACTCTCCTGGCAGGCCGGGGCGGCTCCTGCTCCCAAGGACCCCAAAATCACGATTCACGGACCTGCCGTTTTGTACGACACCAACAGTGGCGCAAAGCCAAAGATCACCTTGACAGCCAGCTATGTGGATATGGCCCCCACCCCTGTTCAGTGGACTGTGGAGCAGGAACAGCCCATCCTTCAACTGGAGACCCCCGACAATGTGGATAAGAACAACAGCACCATCTCCGTTCAGGCTGTCGCCCCTGGCAAAGCCACTGTAAAAGCGGAAGCCGGAAGCTATTCCGCCGAGCTCGAAATCACCGTATTCCCCTTTGTCACCACAGTGGAAATTGCAGGCGTCGTGGCCGTGGGCGAGACGGTCAGCGCAAGGGTCAACGTTCTGGGCGGCAGTGAACTGGACTATGCGGCATTTCCAGTCAAGGTGCAGTGGAAATACAAGAACAGCGCCGCCGACATCTCCTTCCAGGATATCCCAAACGCCACCCATCGGGAGTTTACCATTACGGAAGAATATGCTGGAACATATCTCTCGTTCACCTGCCAGTATCAGAACGAGGACAAATCCCCCAGCAGCCCGTCTCTGGTCAAGGGTGCCGGAGAGACACAGCCGGACCCGCTGCCTCCCACAGCGGATCCATCGCTGGATGAGGCTCTGGAATGGTACACTATGTCCCCTGTCTTCGGTCAGGACACCAACGTAAACCAGGTGCTGGAGCGGTATTTGGCTGACAAGGGACTTGAGGGCTTCACCGCCGCCGTCCAGTCCGTCACAGAGGTATATGGCGGTGCAGGTATCGCCAGGGATGGTACGATCACCTATTTTTACGCCGACCCCAACGCCGTCCCCGCCATCCGATTCGGCAGCTATAAGGTGACATTTGCCCTGTCCAAAGACAGTGAAACGCTGGAAAAAGAGATCCCGATTATCCTCTATTGGGACGCAGCAAGGGTTCGGGAGACCATGCGCCAGGAGATCTCCAGCAAAGTCGCCCTGCCCACCGGAGACGTGGCCGGTGACTTGTCTCTGCCCAAAGCAGTGGACGGCAAGACCTGGACACTGATCTCCTGGCAGTCCTCCAATGAGGAGATCATCTCCATCCGTGACGAAAACCATGGGACTGCCAACACGCTGTTTGACCCCTACGTGGGAGTGGTCAAGCAGAGCGAAACAGACCAGCAGGTCACATTGACTGCCACATTCACGTTTCAGCTCACCAGCGATGTGACCAGCGGGGAAGCGCCGATCACCCTGGTCAGCACCTACCCAGTCACCGTTCCAGCGCTGGACAACGCCCAGGAAGAACAAATCCGGGCTGGCCTGCTGGCCAAGCTGAACGCCGGGTTCGACAAAAAGGGGCTTTCCGATTTTGTGACGGGAGAACAGCTGATGCCTGGCGAAAACGGCGTCTATATCGCAGCCAACGACATTCAATTCCCCACCACCCGCGACTTCGGTGTGGACGGCAAATATTACCCTGTCACCATTATCACCAGCAACAACGCAACACTTAAGGCCCCGGATGTGAGCAACGCCGCCCGGGTGGAGATCCGCCGTCCCGGCGTAGGGCAGCCGGATGCCGTGGGGACCATTACGGTCATTCTTCACGACCGGGATACCAGTGTCACCGCTTCAAAAGCATTCAACATTCAAGTGCCTGCCTTAACCCAGAGCGAGATTGACGCAGAACTGGCCCTGATGGAACGCGTGAAAGCCTTATATTTCGAGGGGATCCGAGGCAGCAATGACGCCAAAGACAATGTGTGTACCAACCTGGTTCCTTTCCTTGAGGTCCGCGAAGAGGACGGCCAGCTGGTCTGGGCCCGCACCCGCGAGGAGTGTACAGGCCGGGGCATTGTCCCCGTGCCCATCGAGGGCTGGGAAGACCTGGAGCTGTGGCGGCTGTTCCAGTCCAGCAACCCCAATGTCATCAGCCACGAAAACTTGATCGTCACACGCCAGACCGAGGCCAAGGCGGTGACCATCACCAGCCGGCTGTCCAGTGAAACGCTGGGCCGGTACGGGGAGCTGTATGTCAAGGATCCGGAAAAGTACTCTCCATATGAGGCCCTGGCTCCGCTGTATTACCAGGAGGCAACCACCTGCACCTCTACCCAGCCCGCAATTCGGACGGCGCAAACCGCCGCTCTCCTGGCACAGCCTCTGGCGGATACCATCGTGGTTCGAGGCACTCGGAACCCCGACAGTGCCCTTCCGGTCGTTGAGACAGTGGACAATGTCACCTTCTCTCTCATTGGCCTGGACGGCAAAGCGTGGATCCCTCCGACAGCGCTGACTGGCCTGGATGAGAGCTCCACAGTCTATGACGTGTTTGTCAAAATGCTGGGCCAGGACTATACTGCCACTCGCGTGAAGGGCACCTACATCAAGGCTATCTCTGGACCAAACGGCTCGCTTGCGGAAAAGGACCATGGCGAAGCTTCCGGCTGGATGTATCGGATTAACGGCAGGATACCCGATGTCTACATGGGCGCCTGTCCACTGCACAGCGGCGACACGATTCAGGTGTTTTATACCAGAGATGCAAAAACAGATGACCCCAACTGGGACTGGCCCTCTGGCGGGAACAGCTCTTCCAACGGCGGTACCTCTAATGGCAGCTCTCCCAACAGCGGGTCTTCTGCCGGCGGCGCTTCCAACGCTGGCTTTTCTGGCAGTAAAACAGAGCCGTCCAGCCATCAGACGGTACAGGTGGAAAAATCTGCCCTCGGAGATTCCTATATTGTTACACTCCCCAAGAACAGCAAGGGCCCTCATTTGGTGACCATCCCCGACGTGACGACAGGACAGCTGGTGGTCATCGTCTGCGCCGACGGTCGGGAAGAAGTCATTAAAAAATCCATTCTGGAAAACGGCCGGGCCAAATTCCTTCTGGAACAGGACGCCACCATCAAGGTGAGGGATGCTGTGGTCTTCTTCGAGGACGTGATGGCTTCCGCCTGGTACTCCTCTGCTGTGGGATTTGCAGCCGGTCGGGGACTGTTTACCGGCGTCAGCCCAAGCTCCTTTGCCCCGGATTTGCCCCTGAGCCGCGGAATGCTTGCCACTGTGCTTTTCCATCTGGAGGGAGGTCAGGCGCAAAAGACTGAATCTGTATTCCTGGATGCCGCAAACGACGCCTGGTATACGCCGGGAATCACCTGGGCTGTGGAGACAGGCATTGTCAGCGGCTATGGAGATGGATACTTTGGGCCAAATGACAGCATCACCCGGGAGCAGCTTGCCGTCATGCTGTTCCGCTATGCCCAACTCCTGGATATGAGCACTGGGGGAAGGGACAGCCTGACTGGATTTTCCGACCGCGACGCGATATCTCCATGGGCACAGGAGGCTGTAGCCTGGACTGTGGATTCCGGTATCATCAGCGGCCTTCCGAATGGGACCCTGGTTCCTTCCGGCACAGCCACCCGGGCGGAAGCCGCCGCTATGCTCCAACGTTTTATCAGTGCCCTGTTAAAATAAGTTCACACTTATCATCTTGTAATAGAGCCAAGATTATACAATCTTGGCTCTCTCTGTTTTTCAGTTTTTAGACTTTATCTACAGACAGCTATTCAAAATCGAGAAGATCTCCTCATGGTCCACCTGTGCCTGGCCTGTTTGAATCAAGCTGCAGCTGTCCGCGATTTCTTTCAGTGTTTCCGTTGTAAGCAGTTCCGCGCCGCTGAACTCGTTTTCCACCAGGAAGGTGGCAATCATAGCGGGGGCCTCGTCCCACCAGATAGGGTAGCCGATAAAAATCACGTCATAGTCGTCCAGATTGCTGACATTCACGTTGATGTCCGGGCGGGTGCCGTTGTCGATCTCTGCCTTTGCCTATCTTGCAGGTTTCCATAGGGCTGTGTCCGCTGAATCTCCGCCAAGTCGCCGTTGGCCTGCTCCGCAATCTGCCGGGCCACCCGCTCGGTGGTGCCAGTCTGGGAGAAATACGCCACCAGGACCTTTGCGTTGTCAGGAGTGGAAACAGGCGGCTCCGCCGCTTTGGTATAGCCTAGTTCCCGTACCCAGTCCACGATATCGCCCTTGGCGGCGGCCACTCTGTTGCGGGAGACAGAGAAGCCGTTTCGCTCCACCTGCGCACTGGGTTCCTGTGTGGCTACTGTACTGATGGTCCCGGCGAAGCCGCTGCCGCCGTGGGCGGTGAAGGGGATTACCGTCTTGCCGGACAGGTCATAGGTATCCAGGAAGGTATAGACAGGCATGGGCAGGTCGGCGTTCCAAATGGGATGCCCAGGAAGATCACATTGTAATCGCTCAGATTGCGGATGCTTGTGGACAGTTCGGGCCGGGCGTTAGCGGCCATCTCGGCGGCGGAGAAGTCCAGGAGCGCCTGGTACTCGCCGGGGTAGGTCTGGACGGTCTCAATGACGAAGATGTCTCCGCCTGTTTCCTCCTGGATGGTCCGGGCAATGAACTCCATATTGCCCACCACCTCGCCGCTCTCCACCACACGGCTGGCCTGGGCCACAGCGTCCACTCCGGATGTTTCCGGGACGGTGAAGTAAGCAATCAGGATTTTGGCGTCGCTGGCGGACTGGTTCATCTGGTCGTAATTCATCACGGCCACAGCCGCCTGGGCACGGGTGGTGTGCTGGGCGCTCCCGTCAAAGTCGGGAATGTTGTCTGTCACTGGCTGATTGGTGTACTGCGCCGCCGGATACGGACACCCCCTGTCCGGCAAGCTCCAGAATGCCCAGATTACCCTCGCTGTCCGGGTTCCAGATGCCGATTCGCCAAGGGGAGCCGTCCGGCTTGGTTCCGATGGTCAGAATATTGCCGCCGAATTCCATCAGGGCGGACTCCACTCCGTTTTCCCGCAGGACAGCGGCGGTTTCATCGGCAGCATAGCCCTTTCCCACCGCACCCAAGTCCAGTTGTATCCCATCGGGGACAATCAGGGCGTTATGCTCCAGAGAAATCTGAGTATAGTCCACGCTTCTCAGCAGTTTATCAAGCTCTTCTCGCTCTGGGATTTGAAAACTGTCTGTGGTAAAGCCCCAGGCGGTCAGGACCGGGTAGAGGGTTGGCTCCAACTCCCAGAGTTTGGAACCAGAGACAACTCTGGCCGGATATCCTGATGCAGCTCTTCGCAGGCAAAGTTCAGGAGTGGCTAATGGGTCCTGGGATAATCCTGCACCGTCTCAATGGCAAACAGGTCCCCACCCACCGCCTGCTGGATGGCCTGCGCAATAAACTGGCAGTTGCCAACCACTCCATCCGCAGTAGCCACCCGACTGGCGTTTGCTACAGTGTCCGTGCCGTCCTCAATTACACCGAAGTAGGCGATCAGGATGCCGCCGCCATCACCCCCCACCAGAGAAGACGTATCGGTGGTGGGGTCCGCAGTACTGGATATCTCCGAGGTACCGGGAGAAGACGGGTCAGTGGTGGAACTGACAGGAGGCGTATTTGCTGTACCATTGTTGGTTGAGACATCCTCTCGACCGCCGCAGGCTGTCAGAGAAAACATCAAAGCCAGCGCCAACAGCAAAGAGAGTTTTCTTTTCATCGTGACATTCCTCCGGTTCTTCCAAGTGTTCAATTATGACTGTAACATGAATTTGTGTGGAAACTGTGAGGAAATTTGCAAAATTTCAGAAATTCAGAGCGTGTGTCAGTGATTCAAGTGACTGCTGAAATACTCGCTCATTTTATCAATCGCCTGCTGCGCGGCGTCGCCGTGGAAGCCGTGGCCCGCGCCGGGGATAACCTCCAGCTCGGCGGAAGGATAGACCCCCAGCGCCCGCTGGTAGTAGGACAAGGGGACAATGCCGTCCCGGTCGCCGTGGATCGGGAGGATATCCTTGTTGTAGTTCTGAATGTGACCATAGACATCGTAATCAAAAAGCTTTTCAAAATAGGTCTTGCCCACGGTCATGAAGAGGTGAAAACTGGATTCCGGGACTTCGTCAACGCTGCTGTACTGCTCCATTGTGTAGTCTACCAGGACAAAAGCGGGGTAGAGCAGGACAGCTTCAGCAACGTCGTCTACATTATCAGCAGCGGTGATTGCGGATACCACTCCGCCCTGGCTGGCGCCCAGCAGAAAAATGTTGCGGCTGTCCACATCCGGGCGTCCTTCATCATGGCAATGACCGCTTCCAGATCGGATTGTTCCGTAAAGACGGACATCTCCAGATTAGAACCCTCACTGCGGCTGGGTTCGCTGCCGCCCCGGAAATCAAAGCAGTAAACCAGATAGCCTTTCCCTCACTAATGAAACCAGGCCCGTACCTGCGATGATCCAAAGGATCCGTTTTTCTTCATCTGCGCAACAATTCCTTTCCTGTAAAGATCGATTCAGAAGGTGGTTTTACTGTAATCGGAATTTGTGAGAAAAGTGTGAGGAAAATCGCAGGATTTTGTGAGGCTTGCTGTCCATATCCCCTGTACAAACAGTTCCCGCTCTGCAATTTGTTTGCGGAGCGGGAATCGTTCATTTTTTACGATACCGAAACCAGAAGCAGGTAGGCCCATCCTGGCACTCCACCCCATAGGTCATGCCATGGGCATCCAGAATTGTTTTGACGATGGACAAACCGATTCCAATCCCCTGCCGCCAAATGATCCACTGATTTTTTGATGGTCAGAATCGGACTGGTGAACAAGCAGAACTCCCGAACCCTCTGTACCGCCGCTGTCTGTTTATAGCCCTCCCACATAGAGTAGAAAAGCAGTGGGTGCTGCTCCTCTTCCGGCGGGCGGGCCCGACTGCCCTTTTCCACCGGATTGGCCACAAACCGCTGAACATTCTCGTCCATATGGCCTTGCACCGCCGACTGGAACAGGTCCTCGCAGACCGTCCAGCAGAATCACGCCGCCACGCTGGTGAAGGCCTGAGTGCGGTTCTTATTGGTGGAGGAGCACAGAACGAATATCGTCCCCGGCCCCTGATGCACCCGCAGCCGTCCGGTGACCCGGTGCTGAATCCATGCTTCCCCTTGGAATCTCCCGGTTTGATCCTCTTTCCCCGGGCGGATATTGGTCTCCTCGATAATCAGCAGGTCCAGCTTTCCATCCTCGCCCAGCCGTTCCCGAAGGGCGGACAGCGCCTTTTCCGAGGCCCGGAAGTCGCCTGTGTACAGCATGTTTTTTGCCGTCCGCCCGGACCAGGAACATATAGGCGGAGTGTTCCACATCGATAGGGGTCACCCAGACATCGTCCAGCTGGATGGGCTGACTGTCTCGGAAGCTAAAGCTGATCTCCGTCCGGGGCTGGTTGATAAAGTCAGCGATGACGTTCAAAATCCGTTTTGTCTCCTCCCCAGCAAAAACCGGGATCCCCGGAAGCAGCTTCCCCAGCAGGCCGCAGTGGTCGTTGTGGTGGTGGCTGAGAAACACCCAGTCAAAGGCGGGTTCCCCACAGGTCAACCCTTCCAGCTCAAAGGGGGCCTCCGTCTTTGGGCCGTCCAGCGGCGGCAGGTTGGCCCCCGCGTCAAAGAGCAGGCGAGTATGTGCCGTGCCGATCTCAATCAAATTCCCGCCGATCTGCTGTGTGCCTCTATGTATGGTTACATATATTTTCTTGCCTCCCCCACATCACACATGAGGACATTGGTCGTCAGATCCAAACTCTTTTCAAACTGCTCCCAAATTATCCATGATTCTTCTCCTCAAAACACAATGTCATAGGCCCCGGTTGGAAATTTGCAATACCAACCCGGCTCGTAATTGGGGGCCCAGTCCCGATCTGGGTCATGGACCGGGTTGTAGCCAATCCGATAGCCGATTTTATCCAGCTCCTTAAAATCCCGCTGGCGGGTCCGGTCCGACAGACCAGGGCAGTGTCCCCGATACCACGCGATGGGGTCCTCCGCACCCTCAAGCTCAACCATCAGAGTACAAAGCCGACGGATTTTTTCCAGATAACGCCTCTGCGTCTGATTTTCTGGCCACTTCGGCTCTGTGAAGGCCAGGCTTACCGGGACAAACGCCTCCTGCCGCTTGGAATACCGGATCTGCAAAACCCCCGCCTGTTTCAGCGCTTGAATGTCCCGACCGGCGGTCTTCCGACCGATGGGGAGCATATCGGTGCTTTCCTGAAAGGACACCTCCTGGCAGTGCTGAAACAGGTGAAAACCACCAACAGACGGGAGGTTTTGGTCACAGATTCGGTCCTTTTATCCATGGCAGCCATTTTCCTCCTCACATATCATCCGGTTTTCCAGCCCTCTCCGTGCAGAATCTTGTGTAGACCTCCTCACCCAGGAACCGCTTGGCGAAGTCCTCCCTCTCCTGAAGGTTTTCTTCCTCCAACCTTTGGATGGTTTCCGCGTCCCAGGGCGCCCAGTCCTCCGGCTGCGCCAGGCTGAATATCGACCCCCACCGGATCTTCTGGAGCTGGAGCCTGCCCTCCACTGTCCTATTCGGAAGGACCCAAGCTGTCACCGCCTCGCCGGTCCTTTGGATTTCTTTGCTGCACACATAACGGACCATAGGCGTCAGTTCCTCTGCGGTCATGAACTGTCCGATCAGAGGCCGCTTCCTCTCCCTTCCAGCCCCGTTCGGTATATACCCTGATGGCAGTATACCACACTGGTCCAGAAAGAAAAGGACACATGTTATGTCGTGTTTCTGGCCGGGATTCACTTAACTGTACTCCGCTTCTATCAATAAAAATCACATTTATGTGGAGTTAGCTGCCTATTTATTATGTGCTCTCCCTATTTTTTGCTGCTGAATGAGCCTTTTTAGCAAGCCTGTGCAGCCCTCCAGTACATCCCGCCAAGTAGTTTCAAAATCACCTGTGTACCACGGATCGGCCACATCGCCGGGGTACTCGGTAAACTCCATCAGCAAATACATCTTGTCATCAAAATCGCCGCCGCAGATACGGTGCATGTTTCGCAGGTTGGCCCGATCCATTCCAATCAGGAGATCATACTGATTGGAATCTGCATTCATCAACTGGCGGGCCGTTTTGCCGATGCAGTCGATGCCATGCTCGGCCAGTTTGCGGCGGGCGGGAGGATAAACCGGATTGCCAATCTCCTCGGCACTGGTGGCAGCAGACTCGATGTGGAACTGGCTCTCCAAGCCCGCTTTTTTCACCAAATCTTTCATTACAAACTCTGCCATTGGGCTGCGGCATATATTGCCGTGGCAGACGAAAAGTATTCTTGTCATATCCTGAAACCTCTTGAAAGTATTGATATTCCGGGCATTGCAGGTATTTTGCAGTATTTTCTGCTGTTCATTTTCATAGTATATCCCGGCATAAAATGGCACAGATTTGACCCCAAAAGTAGTACGGGAAGTAGTAAATCAGAGGTATTTGTTTTGTTTTACTACTCGCCGTTTGCGACCCGTTTCAGCTCCGCCTGCGCGTCCTCAAAGCCCAGGTGAGTGTAGGTGTTCAGCGTGACGCCAATATCCGAGTGGCCCATGAGGTATTGCAGCGTCTTGGGGTTCATGCCGCTCTTTGCCATGTTGGAACAGAATGTGTGCCTGCATACGTGCGGGGTGACTTTGGGCATCTGCACCTTGTAGATGCTGTTGTACTTCTGAAAGATATGCTTGAAGTAATGCTCCCAGTGAAGCGCCACCATCGGCTTGTTGTCCTTATCCAAATACAGAAAGCCGCATCTGCCGCCGATCTCGGCTCGGTCTAGCGTCAGCCCTACAAACTCCGAGATACGAAGTCCGGTCTTGAACAGGATATAAATGCCGTTGTAGTACCGGGAAAAGTGCTTGTCACCCTTTACAAATTCCAGAAATGCCCGTTCCTGCTTCCTTGTGATCGCTTCCCTTGTCACGCTGTCGTTGACAACGACGGTGGCAAGCTGAAATTCTAAAGGATTTTTGCGTATCAAATCATCGTCCACGGCCATCTGAAACGCAGGCCGGACAAAGCCGCGAATGGAGTGGATGGAGCTAT
>JAAWAD010000076.1 GCA_022791995.1 Lawsonibacter sp. | reverse complement strand
CCGCAAAAAGGTGGAGAAGCAGGGCCGGCACAAGAAGCAGACCGGCGGCTCCGGCCAGTTTGGCGATGTATGGATCCGCTTCGAGCCCAACCCCGATGAGGAGCAGATGGTATTCGCCGAGGAGGTCTTTGGCGGCTCTGTGCCCAAGAACTTCTTCCCCGCGGTGGAGAAGGGCCTGCGGGAGGCCTGCGTCCACGGACCTCTGGCCGGCTATCCGGTGGTCAACCTGAAGGTCGTGCTGTACGACGGAAGCTACCATCCGGTGGACTCCTCCGAAATCGCCTTCAAGACCGCCGCCCAGCTAGCCTATAAGGCCGCCATGCCCGAGGCCAACCCCGTCCTGCTGGAGCCGGTGGGCGAGCTGAAGGTCACCATCCCCGACAGCTATATGGGCGACGTCATGGGCGACATCACCAAGCGCCGGGGCCGCGTGATGGGCATGAATCCCGCCGGCGACGGCGAGCAGATTCTGGAGGCCGAGGTCCCCATGGCCGAGATGACCAGCTACGCCATCGACCTGCGGGCCATGACCCAGTCCCGGGGCTCGTACACCTTCCACTTCATCCGTTATGAGGACTGCCCCCCCGCCGCCCAGGAGAAGGCAATCGCCGCCGCCAAGGCTATGGCCGAGGGCTGATCCCCCCGCCTGTAACGCACAAAGCGCCCGCCCCCATCCGGGGCGGGCGCTTCTTTATCCCAAACGGTGGCGATTTCCGCAGTCGCTGCCCAGCTGCTCCAGCACATTGACGATTGCCTCAATCTGCCGGAAGCACTCCGGGTCAGAGAGGGCGTCGTCCCGCAGAATTACCCGAATCTGATTCAGCGCACAGTAGGACACAGAGTCCAGCATGTCCCTGGGGGAGAGGGTCAGATTTGGAAAAACCACCTCTACCTTGTCTGCCTCCAACATCTTTTTCAGCATTTCGACATAGAGCTCCATAAAATCACCTCACCAATTATTGTAACAACAAAAATCATCTTGTCAAGGTTAAATATCCATCTTACAGTTTATTATTTCACTGTGAAAATTGCCATATACTTTAGCTTGGTGAGTTGGATGGATAAACTGCAAATTGAAAAATATGAGGCGTTTGGGGTAAACGTGTCCTATTACCGGCGCAAACGCAAGCTGACCCAGGACCAGCTTTCGGAAATCATAGGCGTTGAGCCCAACCACATGAGCAATATCGAGTTGGCCAAAACCGGCGCCTCCCTGGATGTGGTCTTCCGTATCGCCGATGCACTGGAAATTCCCGTTTACAAGCTGTTTGAATTTCGTGACTGAATTCTCACAAGCAGGGGGCTGCCGCCCTTGGCGCCCCCTCTCGCCTCGTCCCGTACACAGAACAGGGCACCCCCTTTGATAAGGGGGCGTTTTTGCATCTGGTCCGCCCTGATCTGTCAAAACCTCCCCGGATTCGGCAGAAGAAGCCTCTGTTTTCCTTGACAGCCCCGTGCTTTGCGCAGTATAATAGAGAACGGGCAAAACACATCCAGATTTTGAGTGATTGCCTTCGCCGAGCGGCGTCCCGGCAGAGGTCTGATGGAGATAGGGAGAGCTGCGAATGAGCACAGGAAAATGGAAGCTGGCCGGGGGCAGCCTTCTGCTGGCAACCCTGCTGCTGGCAATGCTGCATGTACAGGCGGTCAGTCAGGATATCACCCGGGTTTCCGTCACCTTTCACGCCGGAGAGGGCCAGGGAAGCCCTCCCAAGGCCATCTCCTGCACAGCAGGGGACAGCGTCACCGCACCGGAGGCCCAGCTGGAGGCCGGCAGCCGCCGGTTTACCGGGTGGGCCGACTGGTCCGGGGCCGGCGATCCCCAGTACTGCCCCGGGGACGCCATCCCCTTGAAGGAGGACACAATCCTCTATGCCGTCTACACCGCCCGGGACTACACGGTGGTGTACCAGGTGGGGGAGGAGCGCTTTTATGAGACTGTCCTGCCCGGGGAGCCCCTCTCCAAGGCCCCCAGTCTGACCGGAACAGGGTACGACCAGTGGCTGAGCGAGGGCGGACAGACGGTTGTACCCGGGGAACTCCGGGTGTGGCGGAGCCAGACGCTGACCGCCCACTCCATCTCCTACAACAGCCTGAAGCCGGGCAAGGTCACGCTGACGAACGACACCCGCCACGACAAATACATGGACAGCGACAACAGCGGTCTGTTTCACCCGGAGGCCCCCCTCACCCGGGGCGAGCTGGCCTGCCTGTTGTCCGATCTCATTGCACAGCCCCCCCGGGAAGAGGCCTCTTTCCCCGACGTGCCCAAAAGCGCCTGGTATGCCCAGGGAGTGGCCACGGTAGCCGGGCTGGGCGTCATGTCCGGGTACAGCGACGGCCTCTTCTGGCCCGACCAGCCGGTCACCCGGGCCGAGTGCGCCGCCGTGCTGGCCGGTCTGCTCCCCGCGGGAAACCGGCAGGCCAGGGAAATGACGTATCTCGACGTGCCCAAGACCTTCTGGGCCTACGACGCGGTGTCCGCCGTCTCCGCCGCCGGCCTGTTCGGCGGGGACCAGGAGGGGCGGTTCAACCCCAACAGCAGCCTGCTCCGGGCCCAGGCTGCGGTGGTGTTCAACAAGCTGCTGGACCGGCAGGTGGACAAGGCGACCCTGACCGTGGCCGGGGTGCCCCGGATTTTCCCCGACGTCCCCTCCACCCACTGGGCCTATGCCCAAATTATGGAGGCCACGGTCTCCCACGACAGCCGGACAGAGCCCGGCGGACACGAGGTGTGGACCTCCGCTGCGCAGGAGCGTACCGCCCTGTCCGACGGCTTCTACCGCATCAACGGCCGGCTGTACTGCGTCCAGAACGGCCGCTTCCTCCACGACACCACCCAAGGCGTGTTCACCTTTGACCGCGAGGGCCGGTATACCACCGGCATTGACGAGCTGGACCGGCGGCTGAACGCCATTATCGAGGCGCAGACCAACGACTCCATGACCCGGGACCAGAAGCTCCGGGCCCTGTATAACTATGTCCGGGACAGCTATACTTATCTGAAGCGGCCCAACGTCACCAAGGACCAGACGGGCTGGCAGGGGGAATACGCCCTTTTCTTCCTGGAAAACGGCAAAGGCAACTGCTTCTGCTTTGCCGCCGCCTACAGCTTCCTGTGCCGGGAGCTGGGCCTGCCCGCCGGTACGGTGGTGGGGGGCCAGGGCCCCAACGGCAACCCCCACGGCTGGGTGGAGTTGGAGCTGGACGGGGTCAACTACATGTTCGACCCAGAGCTGGAGTGGTATTTTGTCCACCGGCAGGGGACACGGAAGTACGACCTGTTTAAAATGCAGCCCAGTCAGGCCCCGGCCGCCCTGCGCTATGTGTGGTAATTGATTTTGAGGGTGGATGCTCCATGGTATTTAGTTCCCCCATCTTTCTTTTCTTCTTCCTCCCCGTGGTCTATCTGGTCTGCCGCCTGCTGCCCGGGGTCCGCTCCCGGAACCTGTGGCTCACTCTGGCCAGTCTGGTATTCTACTCCTTTGGCCAGCCGCTCTACCTGCTTCTGCTGCTGGCCAGCGTCCTGCTGAACTACCTCTTCGGCCTGGGCCTCATGACCGCTCTGAAGGGCCGCGGCTGGCTGCTGGCCGGGGTGGTGACGGGCAACCTGCTTCTGCTGGGCACATTCAAATACCTGGACTTCCTTCTGCACAGCCTGAATCACCTGCTGGGGCTGACGCTGCCTCTGCCCGGTATCGTGCTGCCCATCGGCATTTCCTTTTACACCTTCCAGGGGCTGAGCTACGCCATCGACGTGTACCGGGACCCCAAGGCGGGAACCAGGAGTTTTCCCAAGCTGGTGCTGTACATCTCCTTCTTTCCCCAGCTGATTGCCGGCCCTATTGTGAAGTACCACGATGTCTCCGCCCAGATTGACCGGCGGGACTTCACCCCGGAGCTGACGCTCATGGGCCTGCGCCGCTTTATTGTGGGCCTGGGGAAGAAGCTTCTCTTGGCCAACACCGCCGGACAGGTGGCCGACGCGGTCTTCGCCATGACCGCCGGAGAGCTGGACCTGCGTCTGGCCTGGCTGGGGGCGGTGTGCTACACCCTTCAGATCTACTTCGACTTCAGCGGCTACAGCGACATGGCCATCGGCCTGGGCGGGCTGTTCGGCTTCCGCTTTCTGGAAAATTTCAACCTTCCCTACACCGCCCGCTCCATCAAGGAGTTCTGGCGGCGGTGGCACATCTCCCTCAGCTCCTGGTTCCGGGACTACCTGTACATCCCCCTGGGGGGAAACCGAAATGGAACCGTGCGCACCTGGCGCAATAAGCTGATCGTCTTCTTCACCACCGGCCTCTGGCACGGAGCCAACTGGACCTTTGTGCTGTGGGGGCTGTGGCACGGCCTGTTCTCTGCCTTAGAGGACATGAATCTCATTCCAAAGAGGCTACACCAGTCCGTCCTGGGGCAAGTCTACACTCTGCTGGTGGTGATTCTGGGCTTTACCCTCTTCCGGGCCAGCAGCCTGGCCGAGGCATGGCGGATGTTCCGCGCCATGTTCACCGGCCTGAACTTCACCCCCGCCCATACCCTGGCCCTCATCGGCCTGCTGGACGGATACACGGTATTTTTCCTGTCCGTAGCGGCGCTGCTGGCCCTGGGCCTGCCCCAGCGGCTGGCGGAGCGCCTGCACCCGGTGTCCCTCCCTCTGTGGGACGGGGCCCGCACCGGCGCCTGCGCCGGGCTGTTCCTCCTGTGCGTACTGACCCTGTCCAACGCCACCTTCAATCCCTTTATCTACTTTCAGTTCTGATCGCCAACACTAAACCACCGGAAGGGGGCCTTCTGTGAAGCAGAGGACAAAAGCGAATCTGGCCGCAGGGGCCTTTTTCTGTGCCTGTCTGATTCCCTCGCTGGGAATGCTGATCCAGCCCCCGGTCCGCAGCGCCGCAAACCAGACCCTGGCTCCGCCCCCCGCGCTGACCACGGAGGAGGGCGATCTGAATCCGGCGGTCCTTCAGGAGATTACCGACTATACTGCCGACCACTTCGCTCTGCGGCAGCAGATGATTACCGCCAACGCCGCCCTGGAAGGGCTGATATTCCGCACCTCGGCGGAGGACAGCGTCCTTATGGGCCGGGACGGCTGGCTGTTCTACCGGGAGACATTAGACGGCTATCTGCATACCGCCTCTATGACGGAGCGGCAGCTGTGGAGCGCCGCCCACACCCTGGCCCTGATGACTGAGTACGTCCAGGGGCAGGGGGCCCGGCTAGTCTTTACCGCCGCCCCCAACAAGGTCTCCCTCTACCCCCAATACCTGCCGTATGTGGGGAGTCCTCTGGAGGGGGAGAGCGACGTGGAGCGCCTGCTCCCCCTGCTAGAGGCGGAGGGTGTGACCTACATCGATCTGTTCGCCCCCTTCCGGGCGCAGGAGGCAGTCCTCTACTTCCGCACCGACTCCCACTGGAACACCCAGGGGGCTGCCCTGGCCCAGAAGAGCCTCCTGGAGGGTCTGGGGAAAGACTTCCAGCCTTTCTGGCTGGAAAGGGAGCGCGTCGTACCGGACAGCCACCGGGGGGACCTGTATGAGATGGTCTATCCCACCGGCGGCGGGATGGAGTGGGACATGGAATTTGACCGTCCCTTCACCTTCTCCTATGTCCGGCCCATCCGCAGCCCGGAGGACCAACGGATTGAGACGGAGAACCCGTCGAAGACCGGGACGCTCCTCATGTTCCGGGATTCCTTTGGAAACAGCCTGTTCCCTTTTCTGGCGGAGGAGTTCGGCCGCTGCCTGTTCAGCCGGCCCGTCCCCTATCAGCTGACCCTATCGGAGGAGACCGAGGCGGACACAGTGCTGGTGGAGCTGGTGGAGCGGAACTTGGACTATCTGTGTACCCAGGCCCCTGTGTTCCCCGCCCCGGAGCGCTGGCTCCAGGGGGAGCCGCCCCAGGGGACGGCGGCGGCGGCCTTCACCGTAAGGGACGACGGCCAGCTGATGGAGCATCTCCACATCACGGGGACTGTGTCCGGGCCGCTGGACACCGCCTCCCCCATCTATGTGCAGACCGAGGAGGGACTGTACGAGGCCACCCCCGCCGGAACCACGGAAACGGAGGGAGACCCGTATCAGGCCGCCCCCTTTACGCTCTACATCCCCCGGGAGAGCGGAGACGTGACCGGGGTCCTCTATCTGGAAAATGGAGTCCTGTATGCCGCCCGGATGGCGCCCGTACAGGAATAGGAAAGGGAAGATTGCAGAATGAAAAAGAAGCTTGTCCTGTTCACCGCCGCACTGACCCTGTCCGTCTGTCTGACGGCCTGCGGGGGACCCTCCGCAGGCCCGGACGGTTCGGTCTCCGCCGCGTCCACCCCTGAGGAGAACAGCGCCATGTCCGCCATCGGAGGGGCGGACGGTCCGGCCGTGATTCTCACCGCCCCCCAGCCGGAGGACGGCAGCTCCTCCGCCCCCCAAGCTCCCGACGTCTCCGGGGATTCCTCTGTTTCCATGCCCGACCCGGCGGCTGGGAACAACAGCGGCGAACCGCCGGAGTCCCCCGCCGTCCAGCCCCCCGCGGCTGTGACCAAGCCGGAGCCCCAGCCGGCGGAGCGGCCCCAGCCGATTCAGGACCCGGAGCCCCCCAAGGACTCCCAGCCCGCCCAGGAGCCGGATACCTCCCAGGAGCCCCAGCCGCCCGAGGACCCGGAACCCTCCCAGGAGCCTGAGCCCGCCGCTCCCACCCGGGAGGCGGCCGCCGCCTACATCGGACGCAGCGCCGCCAGCATGATCGCCGCCATCGGCGCGCCCAACGGCAGCTCCTACGCCCCCAGCTGCATGGGCGAGGGGGAGGATGGAGAGCTGTTCTACAGCAGCTTCACCGTCTACACCTACCGGGAGGGCGGCTCGGAAATCGTGCAGGATGTTCTGTAACCAAGGCGTTCCAGTGACAAGGAGGCAGCTATGAAACCGCGCGCAAAGCGCCCCGTCCGTGTGGCCCTTCTGCTGTCGGCCCTCCTCCTTCTGGCGGGACTGGCCGCCTGCCGCAGGGGGGACAGAAGCCTCACCTTTGTGTACATCGAACGCCTGCGCAGTCAGACCGCAGGCCTGCTCCAAGGGGAGCCCTATGTGTCTGCCCCGGAGGAGTCCGCCCCGGAGGAGCTGACCTGGGACCCGGAATACCGCCTGGAGCTGGCGGTGCCAGAGCTTCAGGGGGAGCTGGAGCTCCCCATCCAGGGGGCCACTGGGTATACCACCGTGGTTCTGAACCTGTGGGAGGACAGCGCCCGGCGGGGAGAAATCCTGGACCAGCTGGCGCCGGGGACCGCCTTCACCGTGCTGGAGGAGGAGGGTGACTGGTGGCTGGTTCAGACACAGGCGCACACCGGCTGGGTGGAGCACCGGTTCTGCATGGTCAACCTGCCGGACGTGATCCCCTCCATCGTCTACAACGACACCAACGCTTACTCCTCTGTCTTTCTCACCAGCGGCAAGGACATCCCGGGCATCACCGGTCAGGCCCTTTACTCCGCCCGGGCCTACAACCCTCGGCTGGACCGGGAGGAATTTATCATGCCCGTCCTGTACGCCATGTCCAAGCGCATCTGTCAGGCCCAGCAGGCCGCCCTGGCGGAGGGAAACACCCTGGTGCTCTACGAGGGCTACCGGCCCTACGAGACCCAGCTGGAGGTGAGCCGGGCCGTGGCCTCCATGGCCAAAACCGACCCGGAGGTCCAGGCGGGCATCAACAGCGCCCCCTGGAGCATCGGCTGGTTCATTGCCACCGACCTCTCCAACCACCAGTGGGGCTTTGCCATTGACGTAAGTCTGGCGCGGGTGACTCAGGCCCGCACCTGGCATCTGGACGGGCGGGTCTATCTGGAGGCCCTGGAGTACCAGGAGTACACCATGCCCACCCCCATCCACGAGCTGAGTCAGGCTGCCGTCACCTTCACCGCTCCGGTGAACAGCTTTTCCGCCAACTGGCGCAGCGCCGCCCTGGCCGAGAGTATGCGCACCTGCCAGCCGGCGATGGCCCTCCAAGGCTATTGCACCGGCGCGGAGCTGTCCCCTCTGGCCTCGGAGTGGTGGCACTTCAACGACCTTCAGGCCTGGAGCCAGGTCCGGGGCAACCTGGGCAAGGGGGGCTATACGGTCTCGGAATGCCGCAGCCTTCTCCCCCAGGAGGCCCGTGCACTGGCTGGCTTAACCCAGTAAAAGCATTTAAATACAAAACGCCCGGCCCAGAAGAACTTCTGGGCCGGGCGTTATCGTGTCCGGGTCGGATGAAACCGGGGGATTACTCCTCGTAGTCGTCGTACTCAGAGGGGGTGGGCTTCAGCTTGCCTTTGGCGCAGCTACCCAGCTCGGTAAGCTGATCCCAATAGGCGATGATGGCACACACCGCAGCGGCGGCGGCCAGAGACAGCGCTACAATTTTCAGGACAAAACGAGCAACCTTCATCTGCGAATTCCTCCTTCTGCAAGTTATCTCTAGTTTACACGATTATGGGGAAAAATGCAATCATTTTTCAAAAGATTTATCCGGGGATTGGAGGAAAACGCCAACCTCAGCCCTTCAGCTTCTCCAGACCCAGGCGCAGGCGGCGTAAGGTCTCCCCCCGGCCCAGGATATAGCAGATCTCCACCGCCCCACCGGGGGTGACGGCACGACCGGCCGCGGCAATGCGCACCGGCCACATCAGGGTGGCGTTTTTCACCTCCAGCGTCTCCGCCAGAGCGGTCAAACCGCCGTGGATGGTCTCCTGGCTCCAATCCGCCAGCCCCTCCAGCATGGAAATGGCGGCCTCCAGCATCCTTCCGGCAATCTCCGAGTTGGTTTTGGACTTTTTGTTGGTAAACAGCCCGGCGTCATAGTCCGGGAGGGCATCGAAGAAGTCCACCTTCTCCGGGATGTCGGTGAGCTTTTCGCACCGGGCCTGGAGGAGGGCGGCAACCTGGGCGGCATCCACAGCGGGGTTCTTCACCCCCTGGCGGATGTAGGGTTCCGCCACCCGGGCAAACTCCTCCGGGGACATGGCCCGCAGATAGAGGGCGTTGAAATGGGTCAGCTTCTCCAAATCAAAGATGGCGGGGGACTTGGACATGCCCTCCAGCTCAAAGACCTGCGCCAGCTCCTCCAGAGAGAAGATCTCCCGCTCCGCCAGCTCGCCCCGGGGGGACCAGCCCAGCAGGGCCACATAGTTTAAAACGGCCCGGGTGAGGAAGCCCTGCTCCCGCAGGTCCTCATAGGAGGGGTCCCCGTGGCGCTTGGACATCTTGTTGTGTGCGTCCCGCATGACAGGGGAGCAGTGGACATAGGTGGGAATGTCCCAGCCAAAGGCCTGGTACAGCAGGTTGTACTTGGGGGCAGAGGACAGGTACTCGCTGCCCCGGACCACATGGGTGATGCCCATCAGATGGTCGTCAATGACGTTGGCAAAGTTGTAGGTGGGCATACCGTCGCTCTTCAGCAGCACCTGCTCCTCCAGGTCCTTGTTCTTCACCGTGATATCCCCGAAGATGGCGTCCTGGAAGGTGGTAGTCCCCTCCTGGGGGATCTTCTGGCGGACCACATAGGACTCCTTGGCGTCCAGACGCGCCTGGATCTCCTCGGCGGTCAGGCTGTCGCAGTCGCATATATGGCGCTTCACCGGGCCGCTCTCCACTTCAAAGAACAGGTCCCCCTCCCCGTCCTTGCAGAAGCAGCGGTAGGCGTGTCCCCGGTGGATCAGCAGCTGGGCGTATTTTCCATAGGTGTCCCGCCGCTCCGACTGGATATAGGGGGCCACTGGGCCGCCCACATCGGGGCCCTCGTCGTGGTTCAGGCCGCATTCCGCCAACGTGCGGTAGATGACGTCTGTGGCCCCCTCAATCAGACGACCCTGATCGGTGTCCTCAATGCGCAGGACGAAGGTGCCCCCGGCGTTCCGGGCAATGAGCCAGGTGTACAGGGCGGTGCGCAGATTCCCCACGTGCATGTAGCCAGTGGGCGAAGGGGCAAAGCGGGTGCGGACCTTTCCCTTTGGAATCTTGGCTTCCATCTCCTCGAAATATTGCATGTCCAATTCCATAGCGTTCCCTCCATAAGCGGCAGCGCCGCCTTCGTTGTCTCCGCTATTATAGTGGATTTTTCGCCGTTTGACAAGGGGGCACCCCTTCTGCCTCCCGGGCATAGAATGGACTGTGGCAACAGACCCTGATATGCCACACAAACGACGATTCTGCACACGAAAAGGAGCGTTTTATGAACCGATACTATGCTTCTGACCGGGAGCGGTGTGGCGGAGACGGTGTGGTCGCCTATCTCAGCAGCAGCACAGGCTGCTGCCCGCCGGTGTATCCCCCGCCCTGTCCTCCCCAGCCCTGCCCCCCTCCTCCCCCTCATGGGGTAGGCCCTACCGGCCCCACCGGGCCCCAGGGCATCCCAGGCCGTGACGGTCCCACCGGCCCCACCGGCCCGCAGGGAGTCCCCGGGCCCATAGGACCCACTGGCCCTGCCGGGGCGACGGGCGCAACCGGCGCTACTGGTGCCCAGGGTCCTGCCGGGGCGACGGGCGCTACCGGTGCTACCGGCGCGCAGGGGTCTGCCGGTCCCACTGGCCCCACCGGCCCTGCCGGAGCGACGGGCGCTACCGGCGCTACCGGCGCGCAGGGTCCTGCCGGTCCCGCTGGCCCAACTGGCCCTGCCGGGGCGACGGGCTCCACCGGTGCCACCGGCGCGCAAGGTCCTGCCGGTCCCGCTGGCCCAACTGGCCCTGCCGGGGCGACAGGTGCAACGGGTGCTACCGGCGCGCAGGGCCCTGCCGGTCCCACTGGCCCCACTGCGCCGCTTATTTATGCACAACAATAACTCTTGCTCGGAGATGGGGCGTTAAGCCTGCTATATCGCGGGCTTTCGCTCTATCACCGTAAGAATGTTGTGATTGTTCTCAATGTAATCAAGTATGCGTTGAT
>JAAWAD010000101.1 GCA_022791995.1 Lawsonibacter sp. | reverse complement strand
TTATCAGATATGCGCTTCATCCGAAGTCTGAAAGTGGTCTGCTGTAGGCCACATAAAGCACCAATAAAGTTAAGCGGAGTGCCTTTCCGAATATAGCCAACAATCTCACGGACAACCTCACTCTCCGTCCACTCACACGAGAACAAATAGTCCTCCAGCTCCGTCACATAGGTCTGGCGAATATCCGCGCCCTCAAACACGAATCGATTCTGGGCAGTACGCCACTTCTCAAGCTCCTCCTCCGAAAAGCCTGAAGTGTCGAGACTCAATATTGACTCCAATCTTGCCTTCAAAGTATCCAGTACCTTGAAAATATTTGGATTCCTTGCTGAACCATCCATAAGAAGCACCTCCTAAAAACTGTAATTGAAATTTGTAACTTCAAGGGGCTGACCAGCCCCTCACCAGCCTTTCATTTTTTCCAGAACCCCGGCTCTGACAAGGGTATTCAGCGAAAAAACAAAAAGAGTGAAAATAAGTTACTGATTTTTTATAATTTGAAATCAAGGTTTGTAACAGAGAAGTCGGCAACGCAAAGTGGAGAAGTAATTAAATGACCATCTCAAAATACGAAAAATGAGGGCTCTTGGAGCAAAGGAGAAAGCCACAAATGCTTGGATTAACTACCCCAAGGGCTGTTAGCGATACACCGCAAGCCACCAGATGGGGAAATATATGGAGTTACGGCTACCGTATCTCGCTGCGATCCACCCACGCACAAAACCTCCCATGTGGCAGAGTAAATGAAACAAGCAAAGACCAAATCACAGCTGCAAAGGATTTCTCAAATCAAAGCAGAGTGGCTGCTCTCAATTTCAGAAGATATCACGACAGCCCAGACGAGGTAAAAACAACACAAAGACTTTTCAAGTCAAAACAGAGAGGCTGCTTTCAATTTCAGGCGATATCAAGGCAAAACAGAATGGCTGCTTTTAACTTCAGACAATATAAAAATAAAGCAGAATAGCTGCTTTCAATATTAGACAGTATCAAAACAACGCAGATGTGCTTAAAACAACATAGTTTCACTTGAAACAATACAGATATACTTAAAACAATGGTATGGAACAGGTCGCAGAACAGCGGGCATGAGAAAAGGCGGGGGTTTATAGCCCCCGCCTTCGGTGTGCGCTCAGTTCAACATATGGCCTGCGTCCCGTTAGGTTCCAGAAGGAAACCCATGCCTACTTCCTATTCTCATACTCGCTCCAAG
>JAAWAD010000075.1 GCA_022791995.1 Lawsonibacter sp. | reverse complement strand
GCAAGGAATTCATGCGCCAGAAACAGCAAATCGTGAACTCTCTTTTTGAGCAAGGAAACGCTTAGTTTTGTTACACCCCCCCCGCCGAAAAACTACAAAATTTCTTCGGCGTTTTCTTACAATTTCAAATTGGCGTTGACAGTCGAACCGTCAAGTGATTTTTCGACCTCCTCTTGCTAATTGCGACCCCGAAAAGCAGGCTTATGAAATTGTACAAATGAAATCGAACTCGGAACCGCTCACTTGTGACTTCGCCTTAAGTTCACTCAGCCTCGAATAATTTATGACAACTATGTAAAAAGAGCAACTTTTCGCAGATAACAGCCCCTTATTCGGAAATATCTATCGACTTATGATTCTCCGTGTGCTATAATTTATTAACGTTGTATATCGTTATGGGACAAAAGACAGGAAGTGATCGTAATGGGCGATGGGCCAGTGGAAAAGCCGGTCAAACGAATTTGTACGGGTCTGTTGGCCCATGTGGACGCGGGAAAAACCACCCTGTCCGAGGGACTTTTATACACCGGCGGAGCCCTTCGGAGGCTGGGGCGGGTAGACCACCGGGACGCCTTTTTGGACACAGCGGACCTAGAACGTGAGCGGGGCATTACCATCTTTTCTAAACAGGCCATTCTGTCCTACAGCAGAGTGGAGATCACCCTTCTGGACACCCCGGGGCATGTGGATTTCTCTGCGGAGATGGAACGCACGCTTCAGGTACTGGACTGCGCTGTGCTGGTCATCAGCGGCGCCGATGGGCTCCAGGGGCACACCCGCACCCTTTGGCAACTGCTGGAGCGGTATCAGGTTCCAGTCTTTCTCTTTGTAAACAAGATGGACCTGGCAGGGGCAGACCGGGAGGCGCTTCTGGCCCAGCTGGAGGGGGAGCTGGGCCCTTGCGTGGACTTCAGCGGGGATCCAGCGGCCCGGGAGGAAGGAATTGCCATGGCCGACGAGGAGGCCCTGGAGCAGTTTCTGGAGACGGGAGCGGTGTCCCAGGCCCTCACCGCCTCTCTCATTGCCCGGCGCAGGCTGTTCCCCTGCTGGTTTGGCTCGGCTTTGAAGCTGGAGGGGGTGGAGGACTTTTTGACCGGTCTGGCCCGATACGCCCCCACCCCCAAATACTCCCAGGAATTTGGAGCAAAAATTTTCAAAATCTCCCGTGACAGCCAGAACACCCGGCTGACCTGGATGAAGATCACCGGAGGGACTCTGCGGGCCAAAACGCGCCTGTCCAAAGGGGAGGGAGAGAGCGGCTGGTCTGAGAAGGCAGACCAGCTGCGCCTGTACTCCGGTGAGAAATACAGGCCCCTGGAGGCGGCGGAGGCAGGCACGGTGGTGGCTGTCACCGGCCTGACCCACACATTCCCCGGCCAGGGGCTGGGAGTCGAGGCGGACTGGTCTGGCCCTGTGCTGGAGCCAGTTCTGTCCTACCAGCTGGTCCTGCCCCCAGAGGCCGACCCACACGTTCTTCTGCCCAAGCTGCGCCAGCTGGAGGAGGAGGACCCCCTTCTTCATTTTGTGTGGGACAGCCGATGGAAACAGCTCCACGTCCGCCTGATGGGCCAGGTCCAGCTGGAGGTACTGAAACGGCGGATTGGGGACCGCTTTGGCCTGGAGGCGGACTTCGGCGCGGGGAATATTATCTATAAGGAGACCATCGCCAGCGCTGTGGAGGGGGTGGGACACTTTGAGCCTCTGCGCCACTATGCCGAGGTCCACCTCCTTCTGGAGCCAGGGGAGCGGGGCAGCGGCCTTCAGGTGGGCTCCGCCTGCCCCACCGATCAGCTGGAGATAAACTGGCAGCGGCTGATTTTCACCCACCTGCTGGAGCGCAGCCACCCAGGGGTGCTCACTGGCTCTCCCCTCACCGACGTAAAAATCACCCTGGCAGCGGGCCGGGCCCATGTGAAACACACTGAGGGAGGCGACTTCCGCCAGGCCACCTACCGGGCGGTGCGTCAAGGTCTGATGCAAGCTGAGACCATTCTGCTGGAGCCCCACTATGATTTTCTGCTGGAGGTCCCGCCGGAGTGTGTGGGCCGGGCCATGACAGACATTCAGGCGATGGGGGGAACCGTGGAGGGACCGGAGTCCCTGGGCAGTCTGTCCCTCCTCACCGGGCACGCCCCAGTGGCCGGCCTGCGGGATTATTTCAGTCAGGTCACCGCCTATACCCGGGGGCTGGGACGGCTGTCCTGCACCCTCCGGGGCTTTGAGCCCTGCGCCAACCAGGAGGAGATTGCCCGGACAATCGGTTATGACCCGGAGCGGGATCCCGATAACCCCACCGGCTCGGTGTTCTGTGCCCACGGGGGCGGCTTCCAGGTGCCCTGGGATCAGGTGCGGGACTATATGCACGTGGACAGCGGCCTGCGTCTGGGGATGGAGCCGTCGCCTGAGCCGGCATCGTCCCCCGGATCCGGCGGCCGGACTGCCAGCCGGGGAGGCAGTCTGGAACAGGACAAGGCCCTTCAGGCCATCTTTGAACAGACCTATGGCAAGGTGGAGCCCCGGTCTTTCCAGCCCCAAAAGAAGCCGGCCCGCACCTCTCTCAGCGACTCCTATACGATACGCCCACAGAAAACGGGGCCGGAGTATCTGCTAGTGGACGGCTATAATATCATCTTTGCCTGGGAGGAGCTGGAGGCCCTGGCCCGTCAGGACGTGTCCGCCGCCCGAGGCGCGCTGGAGGACATCCTGTCCAACTACCAGGGCTTCCGGCGGTGCGTTGTCATTCTGGTATTCGACGCCTATAAGGTGAAGGGAAATCCTGGGTCGGTGGAGAAGCGAAACAACATCTACATCGTCTACACCAAGGAGGCGGAGACCGCCGACGCCTACATCGAGAAGGCCACCTATGACCTGAGCCGGGAGCACAGAGTCCGAGTGGCCACCTCCGACGGTCTGGAGCAGATGATTATCCTGGGACACGGGGCGCTTCGGGTGTCTGCCCGGGCCTTCAAGGCCGAGGTGGAGCAGGCCCAGGGGGAAATCTCCTGCCTTATCGCCGCCCAGAACCGGCGGAACACCGGCCTGAACCAGGTGCGCCACACCGGGACCATCGTATCCCCGCGAAAATCGGGCAAGAAGCCATAGCGGATATGTAGTCAGGAGGAGCTCTCGCTGTCCAGACTGCAATACAGGGCGATGCCGGCCAGAACAAAGGCGGAGCCGAACACCACCAGCGCCCCGGGGACCTCCCGAAACAGGAGAATTCCCCACACCACGCTGAATACGGCGGACAGCAGCTTCACGGTGGAGATGAACGCCGGGGAGAAATATTTCAGCCCCCAGCTGAAGATGCTGTGGCCCAGCAGCGTGCAGAACACAGCCAGCCCCAGGGCGGTGAGAAGGTTTACCGGCCCATAGCCGGCGACCGGCTGGCCGCTGGCCAGGGTGATGCACAGGACCGTCCCCGCCGCCGCCAGATAGACCAGAGAGGTATATACCGTGGTGGAGATATGGCGGCGGCAGACAGCGCCCAGCATGGTATATACCGCCATAAAGAACGCGCCGGCCAGAGCGATCATATCCCCCTTGACGACAGCGGCGCCGCCTGTGGAGCCGTCCGCCAGGGCCACCGCCACGCTTCCGCCAAAGGCCAGCAGGATGGCCAGCCACGCCCGGCGTCCCAGGGGCCTGTGGAAAATCAGCCGCATGGCCAGGGCGACAAACAGCACCTCCGTGTCCACCAGCACCACGGAAGAGGCAATGGAGGTGAACCGCAGCGACTCGAAATAACAGGTCAGATGCAGCCCCAGAAACAGCCCGCTGAGCAGGCACAGCGCCCCCTCCCGCGGCCGCAGCCGGGAAAACTCCTGCCGGCAGGAGATCATCACCGGGAGGAGGAGCACAGCAGAAAAGATCATCCGGTAGAACACCAGTACTAGCGACGGCGCTGTGGACCAGCGGGCAAAGATCGCAGACAGAGAGGTCCCGACAACCCCCAGCATCACAATCAGCTTTTTCAAGGTATATCCCCCTAACAGCGGCATCCCGCCTGCGGCTGCCGCTTTTTCTTGATACCGTCCATACAGTGAAAAATGGAATGTTTCGGGCCGCCCTTTTCAAAGGGAGGTGGGTCCAGGGCGAAGCCCTGGTGGGTTTGGGCAAAACCCACCACCGTCATCGGCCCAGCCACTGGGCATAGCTCTGAACGGACCCCACTCGGCCCACGGCGGACAGGGAGGCCTGCTCCGGGCGGAAGAGGGCTCCGGCCAGCTCTCGCACCTGTTCCCGGGTGACGCTCTCCAGACGGGCCAGAAGCTCGTCCACTTCCCGCACCCGACCGTAGAGCAGGGTATTGGTGCCCAGATGGCTCATGCGGGACTGGACGTACTCCGTGCTCAGCAGCAGATTGGCCCTGTTCTGCTCCCGGGCCCGGTCCAGTTCTGCCTGGGAGGGACCGTGGTCCGCCAGCTCGGACACCACCTGGCGGATGGTCTCCAGGGTCGGAAGCTCCTGTTCCCGTCCCACGGCGGTGTAGATGCCCAGAAGGCCGGTGTCCTTATGGCTGGACACATAGGAGTAGATGTTATAGCACAGGCCCCGCTTCTCCCGGGCCTCCTGGTTCAAACGGGAGGAGCACCCCAGGCCAAGCAGGGTGTTCAGCAGCGCCAGCTGGTCTCTCCGCTCGTCCAGGAAGGACAGGGCGGGGTAAGCCAGAATCAGGTGGTTCTGCTCAATGGCCTTTTTCCGTGCGGTGACAGCAGGGCGGTACAGGGCGGGCTTGGCCGGAGCGGGAGGCGGACCGGCCTCCAGGGCGGACAGACAGTCCCGCAGGCGGTCCTCCTGAGCCTGGGAAAAGCTGCCTGCCAAAGCGGCCACAATCACGCCGGGGTGGTAGTGGCCCCGCTGCCACTGACGCAGAAAGTCCCCGGTCATGGGAACCAGAGTGGACTGGGTCCCCAGGATCGTGCGGGCCAGAGTACTCCCCTTGTAGACCGCCCCGTTCAGCCGGTCGGTGACAAGGGCGTCGGGAGTGTCCTCATACATGCTCACCTCCTCCAGAATCACCCCCCGCTCCAGCTCCACATCCTCCTGGGCAAACCTGGAGTGAAACAGGAGATCGCTGAGAAGATCCAGACACCGGTCCAGGTGATCGTCCAGACAGCGGGCATAGAGGCAGGTGTACGCCTCGGAGGTATAGGCGTTCACCTGGCCCCCAATGGCGTCAATGTCCATGGCCAGCTGGGCGGCGGTGCGGCGTGCGGTGCCCTTGAACAGCATGTGCTCAACGAAGTGGGCGGCGCCGTTCTCCTCGGCACGCTCGTGACGGGAGCCCGCCCCCACAAAAAAGCCCAGGGCCGCGGAGCGAACGCCAGGGACCCGCTGTGTCACCAACCGGGCCCCATTGGAACATGTGATTTCCTGATACATACGTACCTCTTTCTGTAGTGGTCTGTAGTGGCATAGACAGGGCGGCCCGCTGGAAGCGGCGCCGCCCCTGGAACTGCTTTTTTGTAAAGCCTAACTCCTTTTCGTGATTCCCGCCCCCTGCGGGGCGGGAATCACGGGGGCATTTTCCCCAGAGGAGCACAAAAATGAATTGAGAATCTTGTAAAAGGTCTTGTCAGTGGTTGGAATCGGCCAGCGCCGCGGTGATAATGGCCATGGAGTAGACCTCCTGGGCGTTGCAGCCCCGGGACAGGTCGTTGATGGGGGCGTTCAGGCCCAGCAGAATGGGGCCGTATGCCTCGAAGGAGCCCAGGCGCTGGGCGATTTTATAGCCAATGTTTCCCGCGCTGATGTCGGGGAAGATGAAGGTATTGGCATAGCCGGCCACTGGAGAACCGGGGCACTTGGTCTCGGCCACACGGGGGGCCACGGCGGCGTCAAACTGGAGCTCGCCCTCGATGGGCACCTCGGGCAGAGCGACCTTGGCCTTCTCGGCGGCGTTGCGCATCTTATCCACGGCGGGGCCCTTGCCGGAGCCCAGGGTAGAGTAGCTGAGGAAGGCAACCTTGGGGTCCACGCCAAAGATCCTGGCGCACTGGACGGTCTCGGAGCAGATCTCCACCAGCTCGTCCTCAGTGGGGTCGATGTTGATGGCGCAGTCGGCCATAGCCAGCACCATGTTGCCGCCAGTGGCGTAGGGGCGGACCAGGATGAAGCAGGAGGAGACGATGGAGTTGCCTGGCTTGGTCTTCACCAGCTGGAGGGCGGGGCGCACCGTGTCGGCGGTGGAGTAGGTTGCGCCGCCCAGCAGAGCGTCCGCCAGACCCATAGCCACCAGCATGGTGCCAAAGTAGTTGCCTTTTTTCAACATAGCCCGGCAGTCGTCCTCGGTCATCTTGCCCCGGCGCAGCTCCACCATCTTGGCCACCATGGCGTCCATCTCCGGGTAGGTCTCCGGGTCCAGAATCTCCGCGCCCCGGATGTTGAAGCCGGCGTCCTCCGCGGCAGCCAGAATCTCCGCCTCATTGCCGATGAGGATGGGGGTCAGGAAGGTACCGGACAGCAGACGGGCTGAGGCCTCCAGAATGCGGGCGTCGGTGCCCTCTGTAAATACGATCCTGCGGGGATGGGCCTTCAAAATTTCAATCAGCTTTTTAAACATAGCGTTCCCTCCAAATCAAACTCGGCGCGGCATAGCGCCAGTCTCTGTCAGATATGGTAACATTTCACGGAGAAAAATGCAAGTGCCTTATGCAATTTACTCATTTATCCTGCGAAATTTTTTTGGTAAAATACCGATGGAAAAAATTTTTTCTATTTCCTCTTTACGATGGGGATTGGTTTCAGGTATACTATACCAGATGTTATGGGGCGGCTTTCGTGTCCGCCCTCCATTCGGCTTTGCGCCTTGAAAAGAGGCTGCGCCGCGTGGAAACGCTCAATCTTGTTCTGAGGTGAAGGCTTTGAACGCAGAATTTTCCCGCACGCTCTCCCTGCTCCGCCGGGAGAAGGGGGTCAGCCAGCGCACCGCCGCCGGGGCCCTGGAGATCTCCCAGGCCCTGCTGAGCCACTATGAAAACGGCATCCGGGAACCCGGCCTGGCCTTTGTTGTCAGGGCCTGCGATTATTATGGCGTGTCCGCCGACTTCCTTCTGGGCCGGACCCTCAGCCGGGACGGCACCACCATCGCCCCCGAGGAGCTCTATGACCTGAGCAGCGAGAAGGACAACTCCATCCGGGGGGGCGTGCTGGCCCTCCTGTCCAAAAAGCTGTTGGTGAACTCCATCGGGGTCCTCTTCGGCCTGCTGGGCAAGACGGGCAGCCGGGAGGCCGTCCAGGCCGCCGCCAACTATCTGTCCACCGCCGTCTATGTGGTCTTCCGCCGGCTGTACCAGGCCAACCCCGCCAACGACCCCAAATTTTTCTCCGTTCCTGCCCCCTGGTTCCAGGCCGGCCTGGCTGACGCCGACATGAAGTGCTGCGACGCCCAGCTAGCCGAGACCCTGGCCACCCACGTCAAGGCCAAAGGGAACATCCCCGAGATTTCCCACGAGGCCCTGGCCCGGGACTACCCCGTCCTCTACCAGTCCCTTCTTCAGATTGCCCACAACACCGGCGAGCGGGTCAACACGCTGATGTCCGGGCGGGAGATAAAACAGGAGAAGAAATAAAATGAAGCCAATTTATAAAATTGATTTTTCCGCCCTGAGCGCGGAGGAGAGAGTGAAGTTTATGGCTGACCTGCGGGACTGGTCCGCGGAAAGCTTCGCCGACCAGCCTGCCGCCGTTCAGATTTTGGCCCAGATCCTGATCTTCACCCGCTGGTGGAACTCCTACAAGCATATGGCCCCCAAGGAGCCCACCCCGGAGATTTTGGGCATCGCCATAGAGCTGCTGTGGGATTTTCTGGAGGGGAAGTGCGGAGAGAAGGAGTTCGCCCGGTTCCAGCAGAGCTTTTCCGACTCCGCCCTAGATATCCTGGTCGGGGATGACGGCGGGCTGAACGAGGACCCGGAGAGCGACGCCTTTTACAAGCGGTATTTCGTCCCTTGGAAGTCCTTGTCATACAATGTGTTCCTCTCTGATTTAGCGACGGTGCTGGAGGAGGCGGTTTCCCAAAACTTCACCTGGGACGCTGTGGAGGGCGTTCTCTATGGGGACATCGGGGATACCATGATGGACTTTTTTGAGCCGGTCTACCGCAATCCCGACGGATATGAACGGAAGCGCCGGGAAAAAGAGGCATACAACACCCCTACCTTTGCCCGGGTTATCGCTCTGCTCCAGCAGGATATGCGCGCCGCTCTGGAGCGCACGCCCCTGGCCGAGCTGCGGGCGCGGTATCGGAACGAATACCTGTTCTCCCCCGAGGAGAGCGCCAAAATCAGCGACTATCGGTAGAGAGCTTCTGAAATCCCATACCTCAAGGAGGCACACATATGACCGACCAGAGTAAAATACGCAATTTTTCGATTATTGCCCACATCGACCACGGCAAGTCCACCCTGTCTGACCGGCTGATTGAGCTGTGCGGCGCGGTGGAGCAGCGGCAGATGGAGTCTCAGCTGCTGGACAACATGGACCTGGAGCGCGAGCGGGGCATCACCATCAAGGCCCGGGCGGTGCGGCTGGACTACAAAGCCGAGGACGGCCAGGTCTACCACCTGAACCTGATCGACACGCCGGGGCACGTGGACTTCAACTATGAGGTCAGCCGGTCTCTGGCGGCCTGCGAGGGGGCGGTGCTCATTGTGGATGCCTCCCAGGGCATCGAGGCCCAGACTCTGGCCAATACGTACCTGGCCATGGAGCACGACCTGGAGATTCTCCCTGTTATCAACAAAATCGACCTGCCCGCCGCCGACCCGGCGCGGGTGAAAGAGGAGATTGAAAACATCCTGGCCCTCCCCGCCCAGGAGGCCCCGGAGATCTCCGCCAAGCAGGGCGTCAACATTCCCGCCGTACTGGAGGACATCGTCCAGAACATCCCCGCCCCAAAGGGGGACCCCGACGCCCCCCTGAAGGCCCTGATCTTCGACAGTCAGTACGACCCCTACCTGGGCGTGATTGTCTACTTCCGGGTGACGGAGGGGACGCTGAAAAAGGGCATGAGCGTGAAAATGATGGCCTCCAAGGCCCAGTATCAGGTGCTGGACTGCGGCTATCTGAAGCCCCTGGGGATGGAGCCGGCCCAGGCTCTGTCCGCCGGAGAGGTTGGCTGGTTCACCGCCTCCATCAAAAATGTGAAGGACACCCGGGTGGGGGACACTATCACCGGGACAGAGGCCCCGGCGGCGGAGCCCCTGCCCGGCTACCGGCCCGCTCAGGCCATGGTCTACTGCGGCATCTACACCGAGGACGGCTCCAAATACCCCGACCTGCGGGACGCCCTGGAAAAGCTGCAGCTCAATGACGCCTCCCTGTCCTTCGAGCCTGAGTCGTCCATCGCCCTGGGCTTCGGCTTCCGCTGCGGCTTTCTGGGAATGCTCCATATGGAGATCATCCAGGAACGGCTGGAACGGGAGTTTGATTTGGACCTGGTGACGACATTACCCTCCGTTATATACGAGGTTACGAAAACAGATGGTACTGTCGTCCGGGTGGACAACCCCCACAACTACCCCGACCCCGGCGCGATTGCAGAGGCCCGGGAGCCCTTTGCCAAGGTGTCCATCATCTCTCCCCCGGACTATGTGGGCAACATCATGCCCATGTGTCAGGACCGGCGGGGTGTGTTCAAGGATATGCAGTATCTGGACACCAATCTGGTGGAGCTCCACTACTCCATGCCCATCGGCGAGATTATTTATGACTTCTTCGACGCGCTCAAGGCCCGCACCAAGGGCTACGCCTCCCTGGACTATGAGCTGGAGGGCTATGAGCTCAGCGACCTGGTGAAGGTGGACCTGCTCCTCAACGGGGACCAGGTGGACGCCCTCAGCTTTATTGCCCACCGGGAAAAGGCCTATGGCCGGGCCCGACGTATCTGTGAAAAGTTGAAGGAAAATATCCCCCGCCAGCTCTTTGAGGTCCCCGTCCAGGCCGCCATCGGCGGAAAAATCATCGCTCGCGAGACGGTGAAGGCCATGCGGAAGGATGTGCTGGCCAAGTGCTATGGCGGCGACATCACCCGGAAAAAGAAGCTGCTGGAAAAGCAGAAGGAGGGCAAAAAGAAAATGCGTACCCTGGGTACCGTCCAGCTGCCCACCGAGGCCTTTATGGCCGTACTCAAGCTGGATGAGGAATAAAGCGGACGCTCCCCTGGACGGTCAGCCGTCCAGGGGAGCGCTTATCATTTTCATCACCTCAAAGCTTATTTTAATCTATTTCAGGTTAAAAGCAAATACCCTGTTTCAGGTTATTCTATACTTTTCGATAAGGTGATTGGTGTGTACCCTAGACTTCGAGATTTGCGGGAAGACAAGGACTGGAGCCAGAAAAAGTTGGCTGAGATACTGGGAATGTCGCAGACAGGGTATTCCAAATATGAAACGGGGGAAAATGATATTCCAACTGCAATACTTCTGGCTCTAGCCAAAACTCACAGTACCAGCGTGGACTACCTCCTGGGACTGACCGATATGCGGGAGCCCTACCCTCGGGCAAAACGGTAGGCGCGGAGTCCCCTTTATTCCCATGCACAGGACAAAAAACTCCCTCCCTCCGGTTTTTGCCTGGAGAGAGGGAATTGTTTTATGGGAAGCAGTAGCGGATAAATGCGCAGATGGCCTGGTCGTGGGGGGCGTTGTAGGGAACAAAGAGGTAGTAGCGCTCCCCCTCCAGGTCCGCGCCCTGGAGGAAGCGGCACTGGGACATCTCAATCGCCGCCGGGACATCGGTCCCCTCTGTCCCCTCCGCCAGAGCGATACAGGGGGACAGGCGCGCATAGAGATCGGGAGGGAGGAGCGCCGACAGGTCCCGCATGGGGATCTGTCCCACAAAGTGCTCATAGACCTCCTGCGTTGTGACCACAAAATCCAGCTCTCCCACCGCCATATAGGCAATCACCTTGCCGTTGCTGGCGGCGGTATACTGAACGGCCTCTCCATTCATATCCAGGAAAAGGTCGTCATCAAAGATGACGCGCTGCCCCTTCTCCAGACCCAGGTGGGCAGAAAAATCCTTTTGCAGCTGTCTGGCGGGAAAGCAGTCATAGATATCGTTGGTAAAGAAGCCCTGAAGGACGGTCTCCTTCTGCCCCTGGGCCACCGCGTCGCCCACATACCAGACGAACAGGACCAAAATCAGACAGCCGGCAAACCACCATTTGTAATAGGTAATCAGATAGTCCAGCTTCTGGAGGAGGGTCTGCCCTTCAGCTTTTCAGCCTCTCGCCTGCCCCAATTTTTGATATGCTCCATCCTCACACCAGCCACTTCTCGTCGTCATTGGGGACGGCCTCCGGCTCCTTTTGGCGCTCTGTCTCCTCCCCGCTGCCCAGGCCCGGGAGCTTGAGGAATACCCCATAAATCAGGTAGGAGGAAAAGAAGACAAACAGAGCAATCCAGAAGAAAAACAATCCGCTTATGTAGAAGGCTGCCACACATGCCAGTCCCATCAGCAGGGCCAGCGTCAGGGTGACGTGCAGGTTTCCCACCGCCAGAAAGAAGCTGGTGGATAGGATCTGCTTCAGGGGCAGGTCATAGGTCCCCAAAACGGGGTAGAGGTAAAAGGTACAGCACAGAAAGGCCAGGGCAAAAAAGCCGCACAGTCCCAGCACAGCAATCCCGGACGGGCCCGGATGGAACAAGAAGAAGCTCCAGGCCGCCAGCAGGTCCGCGGCAAAAAAAGCGGTTCCAGCCAGCTGAAGCAGCCACAGGAGGGTTGCCTTTTTAAAATACGCCCGGAAGGCGGTAAAGTAGCTTTTCACTAGGGCCCCCTCCAGGTCCTGTACCTGAAGAAGGGTATATTTGTAGAACGCCGTGGTGGAGGCCCCGATGGTAATGAAGGGGAGGGAGGTGAGCACCCACAGCAGACTCATCAGGGAGGCGTCCGTCAGCTTGCCGAAAAGGACCAGAACTTGTTCTCTGGGTCAAACAGCCGAATCATCGTTTATTCCAGAATATTGGTGGTGATGTAATCTACCCCCATATCCACCATGGCCTGGCCGTCCTCCTGGGTATTTACGGTCCAGCAGTTGAAGTCCAGCCCGGCCCCGTGGATCCGCTCCACTAGCTCCCGGGTCACAGCGGTATACTGGATGTCCAGACCCAGACGGTAAGAGGTCAACAGCTCCATGGCCTCCTCCTTCCACTCGGAGAGCAAGAATTGCGCGTGTACATCGGCGTACCGCTGGCGCAGCACGGTCAGGTTGTTGGGCTGGAAGGAGATGAAGACCACATGGTCCAGGTACTCCGCCTGCTGGAAGGTCTCGGCGATGCGATAGACGTCCTCGGGGACAAACTCGTTTTTCAGCTCGCAGACGCAGGTCTTCTCGTACCGCTTGCAGATGTTGATGTACTCCTCCAGGGTGGGGATCACCAGATCGGCCCGGCCCCGGGCACCGTCCAGATCGGTGAGCTGAAGGCTCCGCAGGGTATCAAAGGTGGTCTCTTCCACCACCATAGAGTCCAGCGCAACGCGGGCGGTGTTGTCATCGTGGAAAATCACAAAACGACCGTCCTTCGTCCGATGGACGTCAGTCTCAATTCCAAAATATTTTTCCCGGTTCCCCGCCGCCACAAAAGCAGCGCAGGTGTTCTCCTTCTCCAGGCCGCTCAGCCCGCGGTGGGCAATCATCTTTACAGACCCGCTGTTCAGCTTGATGGTTGTCATAATTCAGTTCCCCTCTTTGAAAAAATCTTGTCCATGCTGATGGTGTACGGTGGTGAAATCGGAAAGCGACAGACAGAAAGCCAGCTTGGATTTTTGCCTAGAGTATACTACGAAAGGTCCCGTCTTGCAAGGGCAAGCCCGCCCCGGGGTTCGATTCCTCCGCAAGAACAGCGGAAGAGCCGGCATTCGTGACGGAGACGCCATTTTTACACCATTTTTCGGCATTTCGCCGAGATCTCCAGACGAAGGGTATCAAATTGGGAATAGCAGAGCGGAGATTTTACGAAAATTGTTAATTTTGTACAAATAACAGCAAAAGTCATTGGACAATATGTGCAATCCCCCCGTACCAAGTACAAAATTACCAAAAATTCAAAACAGGGTATTGTCAAAAAGAGAACCTTATATTATAATATTTTTGTACAAAGCGGCAGTGCAAATAAAAAAATCGGCTTAGGAACCTCGGTCACCTTCTCCAACGGCTGGAACGCCTATTTCTGGCCCAAGATTATCGCCAAGAACGAGGTGCGCCGGGTGCTCACAGTGGGTCTGGCTCAGCTGAAGCAGACCTTTGCCGGGCAGGCTGTGTCCAACTACCACGAGATTATGGCCGGCGCGGTGCTGACTATTGCTCCACTGATTATCCTGTTCATGATTTTCCAAAAGTATATGATGACAGGCTACTCCAAGGCCGCAATGAAATGACCCCAAGAAAAAGGGTAGACTTCGGTCTGCTCTTTTTCTTTGCAGGCACTTGGCACAGGCACTCGCTACACCAAGAAAGGACAACAGAATATGGACTACATCTCTCCCTCCGCCCGGCAGTATAAGGCCAATCTCCACTGTCACTCCAACCTGTCTGACGGCCGTCTGACGCCGCAGGCGCTGATCCAGGCATATCAGAGCCAAGGCTATTCCATTTTGGCTATCACCGACCACGAGGCCCCCTATGACCACACCGCAGCCTCCTCCCCTGACTTTCTTCTGCTCACCGGATACGAGGCCTATATCCGCCCCTCTCCCGACTGTAGGATGGACCCCTTCGGACCGGAAATCCACCTGAATCTGCTGGCCAAGGAGCCCCATACCACCACTTTGATTGCCTTTGACCC
Organism: Lawsonibacter sp.; assembly: GCA_022791995.1. Classification (GTDB taxonomy): domain Bacteria; phylum Bacillota; class Clostridia; order Oscillospirales; family Oscillospiraceae; genus Lawsonibacter. The sequence continues at coordinate 6,312 of JAAWAD010000075.1, read as the reverse complement.
CAACTTCTGCAAGTATATGCCGCCCGATACGGCGGCACAGCGCCGGAAGGCAGGGGACCTGGGACCCCGCCAGTACAATCGGGCCTATATCCAGCGCTTCATCGACACGGCCCGGGACAACGGGTACCTTGTAACCTACAACCACCCCTGCTGGTCTATGGAAAGCCAGGAGGACATCCTGTCCTATGATGGCTGCTTCAGTCTGGAGCTTTTCAACACAGGCTCAATGAAAATCAGCGGTTCAGAATACAATCTGGCCCTGTACGACCAGTTCCTCCGCCGGGGCAAGCTCCTGTTCTGCCACGGAGCGGATGATAACCACAACCAGGTTCCTCTGCACGATCCCCTCAGCGACTCCTTTGGCGCCTGGACCATGCTTCTGGCTGAGGAGCTGACCTATCCCGCGGTAATCCAAGCCTTGGAACAGGGGAGATTCTATGCCAGTACCGGCCCGGCCATTACCTGCCTCACCTTTGAGGGAAGGCGCGTCCATCTGGAGTTTACCGAGGCGGCTCGGGCGATTTTGCACATGAGTCCCAAGTGGGCCCTGAGCGCCTATGACCCGAGAGGCGGCGCGATCACACAGGCGGATTTCCAGATTCCAGACCAGGTCCCCTATGTGTACCTCTCAGTAATTGGGGCAGACGGCTCCCAGGCCTGTACCCGGGCCTTCTCCCGGGCCGAGCTGGGCATATGAAAAAGTCTGCAAAGGAAAAGACAATAGCGAATTTACAGAAAACAGAAGAAAGATGAGGTGGTAAAAAGGCAAAGCAACAAGACCGCCGCGAACGCCGGTCTGGGAAGAGATTGCAAGAACTCAGACTTGTTCGTCCTGCATCGGATCATTGGCAACAATACGGAAAAAGACACGGCTGCCGTGCCTTAACCCGTAAATCTTATTGTAATATGTAATAGGAGGAGAACAATAATGGCTGACTCCATCAAAAACCGCTATGAATTTGTGATTTTGTTCGATGTGGAAAACGGAAACCCCAATGGCGACCCCGACGCGGGCAACATGCCCCGGGTGGACCCGGAGACTGGCCTGGGGCTGGTGACCGACGTATGTCTGAAGCGTAAAATCCGCAACTATGTTGAAACCGTCAAGGAGGACGCCGAAGGTTACCGCATTTACATCAAAGACGGGGTACCCCTCAACCGCAGCGATACTGCGGCCTACGCTGCGCTGAATGTGACGGACAAGACAGTGAAGGAAAAGAAAAAGGCTGATCCTGATCTGGACGAGAAGGTCCGAGACTGGATGTGTGCCAATTTTTATGACATTCGTACCTTTGGTGCAGTCATGACCACCTTTGTTAAGGCGGCGCTCAACTGTGGCCAGGTTCGAGGGCCAGTGCAGCTGGGCTTTGCCCGCAGTGTAGAACCGGTGATGCCCCAGGAGGTAACCATCACCCGTGTGGCCATCACGACTGAGGCTGACGCGGAGAAGAAGGGGACTGAAATGGGCCGCAAGTACATTATCCCTTACGGCCTCTACCGCTGCGAGGGCTATATCTCCGCCAATCTGGCCCGCAAGACCACCGGCTTCTCCGAGGAGGATCTGGAACTGTTGTGGCAGGCGATCCTCAATATGTTTGAACATGACCACTCCGCCGCCCGGGGCAAGATGGCGGTGCGCCAGCTGATTATTTTCAAACACGACAACGAACTGGGCTGTGCCCCCGCCTGGAAACTCTTTGAAGCGGTGAAGGTGGAGCGGACAGAGAAAGGAAATCTAGCCCCCGCCCGGAGCTTTGGGGAGTATCAGATTACCATCGACCGTGAGTCCATCCCCGAGGGCGTCACCTGTGAAGTGCGGGGATGAGCTGGCAGGAAGAGGATTGGCTCCAGCTGTCCGGCTTGCAGCATTTCGCCTTCTGCCGCCGTCAGTGGGCGCTGATCCACATTGAAGATCAGTGGGCGGAGAATTACCGTACAGTGGACGGCCATCTCATGCACGAACACGTCCACGACCAGGGATTTCGTGAGAGCCGTGGAGACTGCCTGATTGTCCGCGGGCTGGCCATTCATTCGGCGGAGCTGGGCATCTCTGGACAGTGTGACGCAGTGGAGTTTCACAAGGACCCCGTCGGAATCCCCCTGCGAAACCGGGAGGGGCTGTGGCGACCCTATCCGGTGGAGTATAAACGGGGCAAACCAAAGGAGCACAGCGCGGACGAGCTTCAGCTGTGTGCTCAAGCCATGTGTTTGGAGGAAATGCTTTGTTGTGCCGTTCCAGAGGGAGCACTCTACTATGGGGAGCCTCGCCGCCGGGCGGTGGTCCAATTCACGCCGGAACTGCGCAGGCAAGTTCAGGACAATTTGTCAGAGATGCACGAGCTGTACAAAAGGCGGTATACCCCCAAAGTGAAACCTTCCAAGGCTTGTAACGCCTGCTCTTTGAAAGACTTGTGCCTTCCCAAGCTGATGAGCCGCAAGAAAGTTTCGGACTATCTGGCAACCAACCTGGAGGAGCTGAAATGAAACGTCTGCTCAACACCCTATACATCCTCTCGGAGGACATTTACCTGTCCCTGGACGGAGAAAATGTGGCGGCCAATCGGGACAAGCAGGTTGCCGCCCGCTATCCTCTGCATACTTTGCATAATATCATCACGTTCTCTTATGCCGGAGCGTCCCCCGCGCTGATGGGGGCCTGCGCCCAGCGTCAGATTGGGTTTGCCTTTTGCACACCCAGAGGAAGATTTTTGGCAAGGGTGTGCGGCGAAGGGAAGGGAAATGTCCTGCTCCGCCGGACACAGTACCGAATCGCGGACGATCCTGACCAGTGTTGCCGAATCAGCCGCACTATGATCTTTGGCAAGCTGTTCAATGCTCGCTGGAGTATTGAGCGTACCCGCCGGGACCATGGCCTACGGGTGGACAACGAAAAACTGGCCTCTGCCTCCAAGCAGCTCCATGGGTTGCTGTCTCAAGTTAAAGATGTGACTGTGCCAGAGGAGTTGCGTGGCCTGGAGGGCGTGGGAGCCTCTGCCTACTTTGGCGTCTTTGACGAGATGATCCTGGGGGATAAAGATACGTTTTCTTTCCAGGGTCGCAGCCGCCGGCCTCCGCTGGACACAGTCAACGCCATGCTCTCCTTTGCTTACAGTCTTTTGGCCCATGACTGTGCTTCCGCGCTGGAAAGCGTGGGGCTGGATTCCTATGTGGGATTCCTGCATCGGGACCGCCCGGGCCGGACCTCCTTGGCCCTGGACCTGATGGAGGAGTTGCGCCCCTGCATGGCGGACCGCTTTGTACTTACCCTCATAAACAACCGGCAGGTTAAGGCGGCGGACTTTCAGCATATGGAGAGCGGCGCAGTATTGCTGACCGACAGCGGTCGGAAAACATTTCTGAAGCATTGGCAGGAAAAGAAAAAGGAGACGCTGACCCACCCCTATCTGGGGGAAAAGCTCCCGTGGGGGATGATCCCTTATATCCAGGCACTGCTGTTGGCCCGTTACCTTCGGGGAGACCTAGACGCCTACCCACCGTTTTTATGGAAGTGATCGGATGCTGGTTTTAATCACATACGACGTGAATACTGGGGACGCCGCCGGCCGCAAACGTCTGCGGCAAATCGCCAAGCAGTGCGTCAACTACGGTCAGCGGGTGCAGAACTCCGTCTTTGAGTGCTTGTTGGACGCGGCCCAGTGTCGCACGTTACAGGCTAAGCTGTGTAAGCTCATGGACCCGGAAAAAGACAGCCTGCGCTTTTACTACTTGGGAAACCGCTATGAGAACAAAATCGAGCATTTTGGAGCAAAGGCATCTTACAACCCGGAGGACGTGTTGATGCTTTAGGTGCGAAGTGCAAGCGAACAGAAAACCTCTGCGGGTTCGCACCAGGTTTTGCGGCGTTTTCTGTAAACAGATGCCCCTGTTTTTAAACATTGAGTGGGTGTTAGGAGGGGATATTTGAAAGAATTGTCTACTTGTTGTAAAAACAGCTTGAGATTTTGGTTGTTTTTGCTGTCGCCCCCCACACGGGGGGCGTTGATTGAAATTCTGCCCTCTGCCATGCCCTCTGCTCTGCCCTCTGGTCGCCCCCCACACGGGGGGCGTTGATTGAAATACTAAACTCATAAGTGATTGACCTATGCCATTTGTCGCCCCCCACACGGGGGGCGTTGATTGAAATATTCAATATCCTCCTCCGTTTTGCTCACAATCTCGTCGCCCCCCACACGGGGGGCGTTGATTGAAATACTGGGTTGGAGACTATGGGGCCACTGACGGCAGCGTCGCCCCCCACACGGGGGGCGTTGATTGAAATTGTGCCCTGTTGATACGGGCAATCTCAGCAACAGCGTCGCCCCCCACACGGGGGGCGTTGATTGAAATACTTATAAGCAGGTAAGCCCTGGGACTGATTTTGAATGTCGCCCCCCACACGGGGGGCGTTGATTGAAATGCCAGGCGGGACGCAGAGACAAAGGCGCTGATCGGTCGCCCCCCACACGGGGGGCGTTGATTGAAATGATACTGACAGCTTAGACCATGCAAAGGCTGCGTTGTCGCCCCCCACACGGGGGGCGTTGATTGAAATATCTGGGGATGGTTCTATGCTTGGCGGGGTGCTGTCGCCCCCCACACGGGGGGCGTTGATTGAAATGACTACATCATCTGGAACGGGAAGCACTGTTTCTCGTCGCCCCCCACACGGGGGGCGTTGATTGAAATAGAGAAGGAAAAAATATGACGGAACAACCCGTCGTGGTCGCCCCCCACACGGGGGGCGTTGATTGAAATCTTTTCGCGCCACTCAACGCCGCTTCTGGCCTTGGCGTCGCCCCCCACACGGGGGGCGTTGATTGAAATCGGTTACACTTCCAATCAGCGCATTTGAAGCATCTGTCGCCCCCCACACGGGGGGCGTTGATTGAAATGACATTCACATCCTTGAAGAGACCATACTGCGCACCGTCGCCCCCCACACGGGGGGCGTTGATTGAAATACATAGTCTTGACCAACGTCCCCTGCTGTCGATACGTCGCCCCCCACACGGGGGGCGTTGATTGAAATGTCAGCCGGGCCACGTCGGCCCGGAAGTCATCCAGTCGCCCCCCACACGGGGGGCGTTGATTGAAATCACCTACGCTTCTAAAGTTTCGCATTGAAACATCACGTCGCCCCCCACACGGGGGGCGTTGATTGAAATCACATTGCATATGGATAAGTCGATAAAGCTGCTGGTCGCCCCCCACACGGGGGGCGTTGATTGAAATGTCTGTTGCCTTTACTCGGTATATCTCCTTTGGAGTCGCCCCCCACACGGGGGGCGTTGATTGAAATTACATGTGGACATTGCCATTAAAATAAAACCGCCGTCGCCCCCCACACGGGGGGCGTTGATTGAAATGCTTCCGCTTTGCTTTCCGTTTGCTTTCTGTTTGCGTCGCCCCCCACACGGGGGGCGTTGATTGAAATTATTGTCCCACATGTAAACGGAGATGGGGCAAGGTCGCCCCCCACACGGGGGGCGTTGATTGAAATACGGATCCGGGTGACGTAGTGATCGACCCTTGTGCCGTCGCCCCCCACACGGGGGGCGTTGATTGAAATATGCCACTTCCGACCTTGGAGAGGTTATTGGAAAAGGTCGCCCCCCACACGGGGGGCGTTGATTGAAATATCCTTGGGAGCCGCGCCGGTCTCGGGGTCAAAGGTGTCGCCCCCCACACGGGGGGCGTTGATTGAAATGTGGGTGGGGTGGATGGAACCCAAATCACTATTGGTCGCCCCCCACACGGGGGGCGTTGATTGAAATACAATGAGCCTTGATTTTGCGTAACTAGAATGAAAGGTCGCCCCCCACACGGGGGGCGTTGATTGAAATCTCATTTAGTTTTCCTCCCGGAAACAAATGCCTCGTCGCCCCCCACACGGGGGGCGTTGATTGAAATACCTCCGGCAGGCAGACAGCACCGGAAAGCCGTCCGTCGCCCCCCACACGGGGGGCGTTGATTGAAATCCTTTGTGGTCCTGGATATGGTCCACGTCAGTGGCGTCGCCCCCCACACGGGGGGCGTTGATTGAAATGTTCCGGCAGGTGTACAGCGCGGCCAGCAGCTCGTCGCCCCCCACACGGGGGGCGTTGATTGAAATCGGCCGTTGGTATTTCCCGAAAAACAACACGATAGAGTCGCCCCCCACACGGGGGGCGTTGATTGAAATGGCACTGACGGTTGAAAACCAGATTATGAAGCCCAGTCGCCCCCCACACGGGGGGCGTTGATTGAAATGGCACTGACGGTTGAAAACCAGATTATGAAGCCCAGTCGCCCCCCACACGGGGGGCGTTGATT
>JAAWAD010000074.1 GCA_022791995.1 Lawsonibacter sp. | reverse complement strand
GTCCAAGGAGAACGGCGTTCCCACCTTTGGCTATGACGCCAACGCCGACGCAGTGGCCGCCATCGCCGACGGCTACGGCGGCACCATCAGCCAGCACGCCGACGTGCAGGCCTACCTGACCCTGCGGGTGCTGCGCAACGCCCTGGACGGCGTGGATATCGACACCGGTATCGGCACCGCCGACGACGCCGGCAACGTGCTCAGCGACGACGTGTTCAAGTATGTGGAGTCCGAGCGCTCCTACTACGCGCTGAACGTGGCTGTCACCGCCGACAACTACAACGACTTTATGGACGCCACCAAGCCCTACGCCCCCGTGGCCAACCAGCTGGACGCCGCCGCACACCCCACCAAGAACGTGTGGCTGAACATCTACAACGCGGCGGACAACTTCCTCAGTGCCACTTACCAGCCCCTGCTCCAGAACTATGACGACCTGCTGAACCTGAAGGTGGAGTACATCGGCGGCGACGGCCAGACCGAGGGCAACATCACCAACCGCCTGAGCAATCCCAGCCAGTACGACGCCTTCGCCATCAACATGGTGAAGACCGACAATGCGGCCTCCTACACCGCCCTGCTGAGCCAGTAATCCGCAGCCGGCGCCAGGGAACTGCCTCTTCACAGACAAGTAAATGACTTGCGGTCAGGGAGAGGGAATTCTCCGTTCGGAGGAAATCCGCTCCGTTCGGCAGAAGGAACTCTCCCTGACGCATCTGGAAAAGACACCGCGGCAGGACCCGGCGTGTTGGCCGGGCCTGCTAATCTGCATAACAGGAGAGACGAGAATGGCTGATGATAAGGGGAATGTCGTCCTGTCAATCCGCGGAATGAGCAAGTCGTTCGGCCGCAACCGGGTGCTTGACCATATCAATCTTGACTTGAAACGCGGAACCGTCATGGGGCTTATGGGCGAAAACGGAGCCGGTAAGTCCACCATGATGAAGTGCCTGTTCGGCACCTATCAGAAGGACGAGGGAAAAATCTTTTTGAACGGGAAGGAAATCAGTTTTTCCGGCCCGAAGGACGCCCTGGAAAACGGAATCGCAATGGTCCACCAGGAGCTGAACCAGTGCCTGGAGCGGAACGTGATGGACAATCTGTTCCTGGGGCGCTATCCCACCGGCTCCGCGGGAATCGTGGACGAGGGCAGCATGAAGAAGACGGCGGCCGAGCTGTTCCGCAAGCTGGGCATGACGGTGAATCTGACCCAGCCCATGCGGAATATGTCCGTTTCCCAGCGGCAGATGTGTGAAATCGCCAAGGCAATCTCCTACAACTCTCAGGTGATTGTTCTGGATGAGCCCACCTCCTCCCTGACGGTCCAGGAGGTGGATAAGCTCTTCGAGATGATGCGGATGCTGAAAGCGCAGGGCATCTCGCTGATCTATATCTCCCATAAGATGGACGAGATTTTTGAAATCTGCGACGAAATTTCCGTGCTGCGGGATGGCAACCTGGTCATGACCAAGGCCGCCAGCGACACCAATATGAACGAGCTGATTACCGCCATGGTGGGACGCTCTCTGGAGAGCCGCTTCCCCCCGGTGGACAACACCCCGGGCGACACCGTCCTGTCCATTCAGCACCTGTCCACCAAGTTCGCCCCCCACCTTCAGGATATCTCCTTTGATGTGCGGGAGGGAGAAATCTTCGGCCTGTACGGACTGGTGGGCGCGGGGCGCACCGAGCTGCTGGAGACCATCTTCGGCGTACGCACCCGGGCGTCGGGCCGGGTCTATTTCAAAAACCGGCTGATGAATTTCAGCAGCGCCAAGGAGGCCATTGAACACGGCTTTGCCATGATTACCGAGGAACGCAAGGCCAACGGCCTGTTTTTGAAATGCGATTTGACCTTTAACACCACCATCTCCAGCCTGGAGCAGTACAAAACCGGCCTGGCCCTGTCCAACCTGAAGATGGTCAAGGCCACCAGCAAGGAGATTAAAACCATGCATACCAAGTGCATGGGACCGGACGACATGATCTCCAGCCTGTCCGGCGGCAACCAGCAGAAGGTCATTTTCGGCAAATGGCTGGAGCGGGATCCTCAGATCTTTATGATGGATGAGCCCACCAGAGGGATTGATGTCGGCGCAAAATACGAAATTTATGAGCTGATTATCAAGATGGCCAAGCAGGGCAAGACAATTATTGTCGTCTCCTCCGAAATGCCAGAGATTCTTGGCATCACCAACCGGATCGGCGTCATGTCCAACGGCTATCTCTCCGGGATTGTAAATACTGCGGAGACCAACCAGGAAGAGCTTTTGCGGCTCAGCGCAAAATATCTGTAGGGGGGCAATCACGATGGCAGAACAGACAAAAATCCTGACCGCGGAGCAGGAGCGCCAGCTCCGCCAGCCCATTGATACCTATGTCGGCGGCATTCAGGAGAAGATCAACGCACTGCGGAAGGACGGCACGGACCGGGTGGTGGAGCTGCAAAGCGCCCTGGACAACCTGAAGCGTGACCGTATCTACACCGCACAGGAGAAGGAGGCCCGGCGTGCCCAGCTGCAAAAGGAGCTGGAGCAAGCCAAATCGGTGGAGTCCCGGCACAAGGACGAAATTGCAAAGCTGATCGCCGACGCAGAGGCCTATCTGAAGGCCCACTTTGACCAGGACTATTATCAGGCCGTGGCGGCCAGCTGCCAGGCAGAGAAGCTCCAGGCCCAGGTAAAGTACCGCGAGGCAGTGGAGCAGCTCAACAAGACCCACCAGGAGACCGTGGCCAAGCTCAGCGACCCCCACGAGCTCAAGGATGAAAAATACGTTCACAAAAACCGCCTGTTTGATGCAAAAATGCAGCTGGCCAAGGACCTTCAGGCTGCCAAAGACCGCCGGCACGCCGCCTTTGACCACCAGTATCACCTGCTGGATCTGCTGCGCATGTCCAAGTTCTCCTTTGCCGAGACTGCGGCCCAGCGATGGGAGAGCTACAAGTACACCTTCAGCGGCCGGGATTTCCTGCTGCGCAACGGCCTGTATCTGGCCATCGCCGTCATCTTTATCGCCCTGTGCTTTATCACCCCCGCGGTTAAGGGTGTCCACCTTTTGACGGTGAACAACATTCTGAATATCCTCCAGCAGGCCTCTCCCCGGATGTTCCTGGCCCTGGGTGTGGCGGGCCTGATCCTGCTGGCCGGCACCGACCTGTCCATCGGCCGCATGGTGGGCATGGGCATGACCGCCGCCACCATCGTCATGCACAAGGGGATCAACACCGGCTCGGTCTTTGGGCACATCTTCAACTTTACCGGTCTGTCGGTTTTGGTCCGCGTGATTCTCGCCCTGGTGGTCTGCATTGTCCTGTGTACCATCTTTACCACCATCGCCGGCTTCTTTACCGCCAAGTTCAAGATGCACCCCTTCATCTCCACCATGGCCAATATGCTGGTCATCTTCGGACTGGTCACCTACTCCACCAAGGGCGTGTCCTTCGGCGGCATTGAGGACTCCATCTCCAAGATGATTATCCCCAAGATTAACGGCTTCCCCACCATCATCCTCTGGGCCCTGGCGGCGGTGATCATTGTGTGGTTCATCTGGAACAAGACCACCTTTGGCAAGAATCTGTACGCCGTGGGCGGCAACCCGGAGGCGGCGTCGGTCTCCGGCATCTCGGTGTTCTGGGTCACGGTGGGCGCCTTCATTATGGCCGGCATCCTCTACGGCTTCGGCTCCTGGCTAGAGTGCATCCGCATGTTCGGCTCCGGCTCGGCGGCCTACGGCCAGGGCTGGGAGATGGACGCCATCGCGGCCTGCGTGGTGGGCGGCATCTCCTTCACTGGCGGCATCGGCAAGATCTCCGGCGTGGTGACGGGCGTGTTTATCTTCACCGCCCTGACCTACTCCCTGACCACCCTGGGCATTGACACCAACCTTCAGTTTGTGTTCTCCGGCATCATTATCCTCGTCGCCGTGATGTTGGACTGCTTGAAGTACGTCCAGAAGAAGTAATCGCACCCTATGTTCACAATACGCCGCCGGGGCGGGCAGATTTTCTGTCCGCCCCGGCGGCAAGTCTGTAAAAATTTCGGAAATGTTTAGATTCTGCCGCTGGTTTCTTTACAAATTTCCGGTATAATAGAAGAAATGTCAGGAGGGAAACCCTATGCGCATCAGACGGCACCTCTTTTTTTACAACACCGTCTCGGTTCTGGTGGCTCTGGTGGCTATGCTGGCCGTGAACGGAGCGGTCACCCATACCATCGGGCGATATTACCAGCAACAGGCGGAAGAGATGTTTCGGGAGCTGCGGGACGGACGGCCATCGGAGGAGGGGGCCATCTGGCTGGACCGGGGCAAAGGAGATCTGGAGCTGCTGGGTATCGCCCCCCGGCCCCACCCGGAGCTGCTGGGCCGCCCACGGCCCCAGCTGGAGGCCATGATGCTCTCCCTCCTCCTCAGCGGCGGGACAGCCATTATAGCTATTCTCCTGCTCAATCTGTTGTTCACCCGGTACCAGCTGCGAAAGCTCCTCCAGCCGGTGGACGCCCTGACCCGGGCCGCAGGGCGGGTAGAGGAGGGGGACTACACCCGGCCAGTGGAGTACGCTGGCCGGGATGAGTTTTCCGCTGTGTGTACCGCCTTCAACCGGATGCAGGAGCATCTGCTGGCCGAACAGGAGCGGGGCAGGGCCTATGAAAAGGCGCGCACCGACCTGGTGGCGGGCATCTCCCACGACCTGCGCACCCCCCTCACCAGCGTGAAGGGGTACATCAAGGGGCTGCGGGACGGAGTGGCCCAAACCCCGGAGAAGCAGCGGCAGTATCTGGACATCGCCTACCGCAGGGCATGTGATATGGATGTGCTGCTCCAGCGGCTGTTCTACTTCTCCCGGCTGGAGGCGGGCGCGCTGCCCCTGCTCCTCCAGGACGCCGATCTGGGGGAATTCGCATCGCGCTTTTCGGCGGAGGCCGGACCGGAGCTGGAGCAGGCGGGGGGAAGGATTGGACTGACCGTCTCTCCCGGCCCCCACCCGGTCTCCATCGACCCGGAGCAGATGTACCGGCTGCTGAGCAACCTGAAGGACAACGCCCTGCGCTATGCCGGGGCGGTCCCGCTGGTCCTTACCCTGACGGTAGAGCATCAGGGGGAGTGGGAGTGCATCCGCTTTGCCGACAATGGCCGCGGCGTCTCAGAGGAGGCGCTGTCCCACCTGTTTGAGCAGTTCTGGCGGGAGGACCAGGCCCGGAGCACCCAGAACGGCGAGGGCTCCGGTCTGGGGCTCTACATTGTCAGACACATCGCCCAGGCCCACGGCGGCACGGTCCAGGCGGAGAACCGCGGAGGCCTGCACTTTATCATTCAGCTTCCACGCAAGGGAGGGTAACCATGACCAGACTGCTGATTGCGGAGGATGACCCTGAAATTGCCATGCTGGAACGGGATTATCTGGAGATCGAGGGGTATCAGGTTGACGTAGTGGAGAACGGCCAGCTTGCCGTAACGGAAGCGCTGCGCGGGGAATATGACCTGATCCTGCTGGACCTGATGCTTCCCGGGTGCAGCGGCTATGACGTATGCCGTTTGATCCGGGACAAAATTGACGTGCCCATTCTTATGGTCACGGCCCGCACTGAATCGGTGGACAAGATCCGGGGCCTGGGGCTGGGAGCGGATGACTACATTCCAAAGCCCTTCGACCCGGCGGAACTGGTGGCCCGGGTGAAGGCCCATCTCAGCCGGTATGCCCGCCTCACCGGCGGAGGGAGGGCAGAGACAGAGGTCCTCTGCCTGGGCAGCCTGCAAATTTTCCCCCAGAGCTGGCGGGTGCTGAAAAACGGACAGGAGATCAAAATGCCCAACCGGGAATTTGCCCTGCTGAAGTTTCTGGCGGAGCACCCCAACACGGTCTTTTCCAAGGAGAAGCTGTTCGAGACCATCTGGGGCTATGACTACGTGGGGGACAGCGCCACCGTCACCGTTCACATCGGGCGCATCCGGGATAAGGTGGAGGACGACCCCGCCCACCCCAGGCTCATCGAGACCGTCTGGGGCGCGGGGTACCGGCTCAACCGGCCGTAATAGAAAGCCTCCCGCTTAGAGGGAGCCAATATATGCCGCTCTGCCCATTGGGGTGGAGCGGCTTTGCTTTTTGTTTTCAATCCGTTTAGGTTTTGTTTCGATTTGCTCCTTTGGCTGTTCAAATTTTCCTGGTAGGATTCAGTCAGCAAAGACGAAGGGACGGATTCCGATATGAAATTTCATCCAAAGAAACTGCTGCGCCGGAAGGTGCTCCTCCCCGCGCTGGCCTGCCTTCTGGCCGGCGCAGCAGCTCTGCATTTTCTGGGGGGCGGACAGCCGGCCGCCGCAGCCGGACTGACCTACACCACCGCGGCAGTGGAACGGCGGGACATCACCGCCCAGATCACCGGCAGCGGCTCGCTGGAGGCAGCCAACTCCTACTCCGTCACCACGCTGGTAGAGGGCAGCATCCTCACCGCCGGCTTTGAGGAGGGCGACCAGGTGGAGGAGGGGACCGTGCTCTACACCATCGACGCCTCCGACCTGTCCGGGAACCTGGAACAGGCGCAGATTTCCCTGGATCAGGCCCAACGCAGCTATAACAGCCGGGTGAAGGAGCTGGAGAAGCTCTCCGTAACCGCTCCCAAGGCGGGACGGGTCCTCTCCCTGGAGGTGGAGACCGGCGACGAGGTGTCCGCCGGGCAGCTTGTGGCCACCCTGCGCAACGCGGACACCATGACTCTGGAGGTCCCCTTCCTCTCTGACGAGGCGGAGGGCTTTTGGGTGGGGCAGGCCGCCTCTGTCACGCTGGACGGCACCTTCGAGACGCTGGAGGGAACCGTTTCCAAGGTGAACCGGAACGATACGGTCCTCACCGGCGGCATGATGGTCCGTTCTGTAACCATTGCCGTGTCCAACCCCGGGGCGCTGTCCGCCGCCCAGACCGGCTCGGCGGTGATTGACGGCTGCTCCAGCGTGGGAAGCGCCTCCTTCACCTACGCAGCGGAGGAGCAAATCCTGGCGGAGGTCTCTGGAGAGGTATCTGGAATCCGGGCTCAGGAGGGGGACTGGGTAGACAAGGGGGGCGTTATCCTTACGCTGACCAGCGACAGCCTGGATGACAGCGTCCAGAGCGCTGCTGACGCCCTGCGCAACGCCCAGCTGTCCCTGGAGAGCCGGTATGACCAGCTGGACAACTACACCATCACCTCCCCCATTCAGGGAACCGTGATTGACAAGAACTACAAGGCAGGAGAGACCAGCGAGGCCGGCAAGGTGCTGTGCTCCATCTATGACCTGTCCTACCTTACCATGACGCTGAGCGTGGATGAGCTGGACATATCTGACATCGCGGTGGGCCAGGAGGTCGCCGTTACGGCCGACGCGGTGGAGGGCAGGACCTACGCCGGCGTGGTTACAAAGGTCAGCGTGGCGGGCGTCTCCTCCGGCGGCGCCACCACCTATCCGGTTACGGTCCGCATTGACGAGACGGAGGGCCTGCTTCCCGGTATGAACGTGGACGCCGTCATTACGCTGCGCAGCGCCAGCAACGTGCTGGCCATCCCCGCGGGAGCGTTGAACCGTGGGAATACCGTCTTGGTTACAGCCGACTCCCCCAGCGCCGGCGGCGGCACTCCGCTGGAAGGCAGCCAGGAGGGGTACTGCTCTGTCTCCGTGGAGATTGGCGCCAGCGACAGCGACTACATCGAGATTACATCCGGCCTCCAGGAGGGGGACATTGTGGCCTACATTCCCACTGCCTCCTCGGACGGCCAGGACATGATGATGGGCGGAATGCCTGGCGGCATGGCCGGCGGAATGCCAGCCGGCGGTGGTATGCCGTCCGGGGGCGGAATGCCCTCCGGGGGCGGCCCTGGCGGCGGACGGGGAGGGTTCTGATATGGCGGCGCTGATTACCTTTCAGGACGTGTGCCGGTACTACCACATGGGGGACAGCACGGTGACAGCCGCCGACCACATCTCCTTTGAAATTGAGACCGGGGAGTTCACTGCCATTGTAGGCTCCTCCGGCTCCGGGAAATCCACCTGTATGAATATCATTGGCTGTCTGGATGTGCCGTCGGAGGGGACCTACCTCCTCAACGGGCAGGACGTGGGGCAAATGAACAAAAACCAGCTGGCAGAGATCCGCAACGAGCTGCTGGGCTTCATCTTTCAGCAGTACAACCTGCTGCCCAAGCTGAACCTGCTGGAGAATGTAGAGGTCCCCCTGATGTACGCCGGGGTCTCCCGGCCAGAGCGGCGGGAGCGGGCCAGGGCCGCGCTGGAGCAGGTGGGCCTGGGGGACAAGTGGCGGCACAAGCCTATGGAGTTGTCCGGCGGCCAGCAGCAACGGGTGTCCATCGCCCGGGCGCTGGTGGGGAACCCCTCTGTCATCCTGGCGGACGAACCCACCGGAGCTTTGGATTCCCGCACAGGCCGGGAGGTTCTGGCCATGCTTCAGGAGCTCCACGCTGAGGGACATACCGTGGTCCTTATCACCCACGACAACTCCATCGCCGTTCAGGCTCAGCGGATTATCCGTCTGGAGGATGGCCGGGTGGTGTATGACGGCCCCTCCGGCGCGCCGGAGGCGGTGGTCACCCCCAGGGCCGCGGGGGGAAAAGGGGGCGCGGAGGCATGAGAATCACCGAGTCTCTCTCCCTGGCGATGAAAAACATCGTCTCCAGCAAGGTCCGCACCCTGCTCACCATGCTGGGTATCATCATCGGCGTGGCGGCGGTCATCGTCATTGTAGGGCTGGGAAACGGCCTGGAAAACTATATCGCCGACAGCTTTTCCAGCATGGGGACCAACACGCTGACGATCTCTGTCATGCCCCGGGGCGCCACCCGCACCCTGGAGGTGGAGGACATGTATCAGATTGTCACCGAGCACCCGGAGGAGCTGGAGCTGTGCTCCCCTACGGTCGCTATGATGGGCGGGGTGAAAATCGGCACGGAGACCGCCTCCACCTCTGTCTCTGGGGTGAGTGAGAACTACAACGCAATCTACGGCTACACCATCACCCAGGGGCGTGGCCTCCAGTACAGCGATGTGGCCACACGGGCCAAGGTGTGCGTGGTGGGGGCCTATGTGAACCAAGCCTATTTCGGCGGGAATGCGGTGGGCCAGACCCTGCGGGTGGGGGGCCAGGCCCTGACCATCGTAGGGGTCCTGGACCAGCGGGAGGAATCCATGGAGGAGGGGGGCAGCGACGACTGCCTCTACCTGCCCTACTCCACCGCCGCCCGCCTGGGGGGCAGCCGGGTGTCCAGCTATGTGGTCACGATGGTGGACGAAGAGCAGATCGACCAGAGTCAAGCCGTGTTGGATGCCGCCCTTTCCAGCTTCTTTGGCAGCGACGACTATTATACCATCATCACCATGTCCGAGCTGTTGGATACCATGACCGGAATGATTAACATTCTGGTGGGTGTGCTGGCCGGGATTGCCGCCATTTCGCTGGTGGTGGGCGGCATCGGCATTATGAATATCATGCTGGTCTCGGTGACGGAGCGCACACGGGAGATCGGCGTGCGCAAGTCCCTGGGGGCCAAGGAGCGGTATATCCTGGAGCAGTTCGTCATTGAGGCGGCGGTCACCAGCGCTCTGGGGGGTGTGCTGGGCATCGCATTAGGTTATTTCCTTTCGGCAGCGGCCACTGTCGTGGTGGCCCGGCTGATGGAAGAGGCCCTCACAGTGGCCCCTACCCTCTTTGCCGTTCTTGCAGCCTTCGGCATCTCAGCGGGCATCGGGGTGCTCTTCGGCTATCTCCCCGCCAAGAAGGCGGCCCGGCTCAACCCGATTGACGCGCTGCATTACGATTAAAGAGATCTTCTTTTTCTAAAAAAAGACGCAAAAAGATTTTCTGGGAAAAACTTCGTTTTTCCTCATGTTTTAAGAAGAAAGGGGTTTTCAATATGCGACAGCGACGCATTCTCTCCGGGGCCCTGGCCCTCTGCCTCTCCCTGGCCATGCTGTGTACCGGGGCTCAGGCCGCCGGCAGCACCGCCAGACAGGAGGCAATTCAGGCCCTGGGCATCCTCACTGGCAGCGACAGCTTGTCCAGCCCGGTGACTCGGGCCCAGCTTACCCAGATGCTGGTGGCCGCCTCCCCCTATCAGGACTCCGCGGAGGGGTATGGGGCTTCTCTGTTCAAGGATTTGAAGGGGGACCACTGGGCCAGCGGCTATGTCCGCATCGCCGTGGAGCAGGGCTGGATGAGCGGCTTTGTGGACGGCACCTTCCGTCCGGACCAGACGGTCACCCTGGAGGAGGGCTGCACCGCTCTGCTGAAGCTGTTGGGCTATGATGCCAGCGCCCTGAAGGGGGCCTATCCCGCCGCCCAGCTATCCAAGGCCAGATCCATTGGTCTGTTGGACGATGTGTCCGCCAGCCAGGGCAGCAGCCTGACCCGGCAGCACTGTGTGGATTTGTTCTACAATCTGCTCACGGTGAAGAACAGCTCCGGAACGGTGTATGGAACCACTCTGGGCTATTCCGTCACCAATGGACAGGTGGACTACTCCGCCCTGGTCACGGCGGACACCAAGGGGCCCTATGTGGCAGAGAGCACCTCTTTGTCCCTGCCCTTTTCTCCTGACACCATCTACTATGATGGGTCCCTCTCCGCTCTGTCCGCCGTAAAGCAGTTCGATGTATACTATTACAACGCCAATATGAAGACTGTCTGGGTGTACCACAACCGGGTAACGGGAACACTCACTGGCTGCTCCCCCAGCGCTGCCGCCCCCACCGCCGTTACCGTGGCCGGAGGAAGCTACACACTGGGCACCTCGGAGGCGGCCTACCAGCTCTCCAGCCAGGGCAGCTTCCAGGAGGGGGATATGGTCACGCTGTTGCTGGGGATGAACGGCGAGGTGGTCCGGGCCGTCGCGGCTCAGGAAAACGAGGCCGTCTACTATGGCACCGTGGTGTCCAGCGCCAAGGGGGCCTCTACCTCCGCCACCACCAGTTCCGCCACCACCTCCGCCCAGGTGACCACCCAAGTGGCCTGCACTGACGGAATTGTGCGTACCTTCTATCACACCGGCGGGGCACTGTCCACCGGACGTCTGGTCAGCGTCTCCGTCACATCAGCGGGAACAACCCTGAAGGGAATGGCCCAGAAGAGCCTGTCCGGCACCGTCAACGCCGCCGGAACCAAGCTGGGCGTCCACACTCTGGCCGCCAATGTCGAGATCCTGGACACCGATGAAAATGGCGGGTATGCCCGGATTTATCCCTCCCGTCTGGCCGGATGCACCCTGTCCGCCGGGGACGTGCGCTGCTACACCCTGGACGCCAATGGAGCCATCGACCGTCTGATTCTCCGGGAGGCCACCGGAGACACCTATACCTATACCTACCTCACCCGGGCGGAGAGCTCCACCGGAGAAGCCAATCTCTCGGGCAGCTACACCTATCTGGTGAACGGAGAGAGCCGAACCCTGAACACCGCCAATCAGGCCCTCAGCATCCGCAAGGGGGGCGCGGTTTTGCGCTATGAGGATGGTCAGGTCAGCGGCTTCCAGCAGCTGGAGTCTGTATCCTTGACAGAGCTGACCAGCCTGTACGCCCTGTCCGGCACGAAAAAATATGGCATTTCAGAGGAGGTCCAGGTGCTGCTGGCCGACAGCTCCGATGGCCGCAGCTACTACGCTGCCAGCCTTGAGGAGATCAACGCCTCTCAATACACCCTCACCGGCTGGTACGACAACCTGGGCTGCTCCGCCGGCGGACGTATCCGAATCATCATAGCGGTGCCCAAATGAGCGGCTGCGGATTTTCCAGGGATGACCTGGTCCGGCGGGGAGAGACCATGAACCGCCTGAAAGAACAGCGGCGTGCGCTGAATATGCGCCTGCGGCTGGCTATGCAAACCCATGACGAGGCAGTCCGAGCGGATCTGGAGGCCCAGCTGTATGAGGTCACGGCCCAGATCAGCTGCCTGGGGTCGTGCGTGCAGTTTCCGCCCCAAGGGTCCTGAGAAAACAGAACGGCCGGCGTCTCATTTCCAGAGACGCCGGTCGTTCTGATACAGTTTGCGTTTTCCGCCCGTTGTTCAGCGGTTGTCCAGGCGCTCGCTCCACTCCGCCTCTCGAAACCCCACCAGGACAAAACCATCCCCTGCCAGGATGGGCCGCTTCACCAGCATTCCGTCCGACGCCAGAAGCGCCAGCTGCTCCGCTTCGCTCATAGTGGGCAGCTTGTCCTTCAGGCCCAGCTCCTTGTACCGCATACCGCTGGTGTTGAAAAAACGTTTCAGCGGCAGGCCGCTGCACTCCCACCAGAGCTTCAGCTCCTGTTCCGTGGGGTTCTCCTCTTTGATGTGCCGGCAGGTAAACGTCTCTCCCCGGGCCTCCAGCCACTTGCGGGCCTTTTGACAGGTGGTGCATTTGGGATATTCTACAAATAACATTTGGATTCCAGCCTTTCGATACAGAATTCCAGTCGATTGACCCCGACCCTTTGCGCGGGCGGTATGGAAGGCGTCCGCAGCGTTCGGGGAACTCGAACACAAATTGGGCGTTTTATAATAATGTGTTTAGCTTATCTACAAGCATTTTCGCTCGTTCTTCGCAAAACTGAACAAAATTTCGCGTTCTCCATAAGGATGGATCTTGTGGAATGAGGTGCCTGATCAAGTAGCCTTGCCTGTTCGACGCGTCAACACCGCTGTTTATCCAGTCTGTCAGCTCTTTTCCGTTTTTCTTTCCACGGTTTGTCCCTGAATCGAGGAGCTGATAATTGACAATATGATTGATTACCCCCTCGTCAAAGCCAGCGTTCAGCAGCAGGGAACGTGGATGTATATGATCTATATCCTCACTTCGGATTGTGGGCAGTCCATTATAAATTAAATAAAATACGTACTCCAGGTCAAACTCGCTCAAATTATTTTCATTGACTGTGGAAACGAACCTGAGCGGATGGTTTTCGTATACCTTGAACAAGCGATCCTTGGGGAATGATTTCCCCTTGCTGTCCTGCATCACAGCATGGATTTTTTTGATTCCAGTTTTATAGGGAATCCAGCCGCAGCCACGGCTGAATACTCTATTTAACAGGGACAACCGCAGCCAAACCGCCATATCCTGACAGCTTTTGTCGTTTGTATCGAAATGCTCAAACATTTCTTCAAGCTTGTCAGTGAGGGTAGCCGAGTGGAAAATATGATATGTCAGGAAATACAGCGGAATCGCCGATCTGTTTTTTGCAGAAGCAAACCAATAGTAATTTGCGCTTGCATACAGGAATTTTTTCAATGCCTTCAACGCAGCCTGAATACGCGTGTAGTTCGAGGTGGCAAATTCGGCGTCTTCCGCTGTCAGGTCCGCCATTTCCTTGGACGGTTTATCATTCAAGATCAGCAGGAGTTTTATCAGCACATCCTGGTCAATTCCGATATCAGAATGTTCGGATACGACATTATCCAAAAAACGCTCCATATTATAGTCGAATCCTTTGAACATGGATGCAACCAAATCATATGATGACAGCTTCGTGCCTCCATCGTTCAGGCGTCGAAATAATTCTACAATCCGCTGCCTATTTTCAAGCACATCCTTGCTTTTGTTGATCGAAACCTTGGAAATACCAACGCTTTCATCTGCAAAAACCGCATCAAAAAAATCCTGTACATTGGTTTCAATGACATCTATCTGGACATTATCTTCGATTTCAAGCTTTTGAATCACCTCTTTGGAAACCTGCCGCGCTTTTGTGGTTGCGGACAGCCGCTGAAACAAAGCATCCACCGGATACCACAGACACACGCTGACCATATTCTCTGATGTCCGCTCTTTATTCGTCTGGGGCAATTCGGCTTCTTTCACAGCAAACCTGAAGTCATATTCGATGTCGGGATCGCTGAAAAGATCAAAATAGAGGCGTTTTCCGTTTAGCATTCCGGTCAAACCGATATAAAAGCTTTGGAGTCGCTGTTGCCCGTCAATAATGAACCACTGTGTTTTTGACAACGCATCGACCTCGTGCGATGCGACATGATTCCCATCCCGCGTAAAGGCTCTGTATGCAAACAGCGGCCTTGTATCCTTTTCCTCCTCGATACAAATGACTGAGCCAAACGAATTGCCCTTGAGCAGCGAATCAAAGAGAAGCTCCATCTTATCCTCCGACCAGACAAGCCGCCGTTGAATGACAGGCAGGACAATTTCCTCGTCCTTGATTTTTGTGATTGCACCTTTCACGCTTAAATGCGTCCAATTTGCCATTTCCGTCTCCTCCTGTTCAAAAATAAAGTGGAACATCCTTTGGATGCTCCACTTCGGGAGGGGCAGAGCCCCGCTTTGGCGCAGCGGGAGGGATTCGAACCCTCGTGGGATTGCTCCCAAACTGATTTCGAGTCAGCCCCGTTATGACCACTTCGATACCGCTGCATATTTTGATTGTGAAAACGCAAATTGAAACCCTTTTCAGACCCCTGGTTCCAGTGATACAGGTTCACTGCGGGTCTTGGAGACCAGTTTAAGTATAGCATACCAGACTCTGGTTCAGAAATCAAGTCCGAATTTTCTATTTCCGCCGCCGGGTACATCCAACGCAGACGACGCAGGCATAAAATCCAGAAAACTTCAAACAATGAAGGGCGGAGGGGAACGAATGATGGAGTGTTTTCAGGTCATTGAAGCGGGGGAAGGCATTGAGGGAGCCATTTTATCCGGGCTTCTGGCCCGGGGAGGGCTGAAGGGACGGTGCAGTGAGGCCCACCCGGCGCTGCTGGTGGTTTCTCCCCGGGCAGTCCGGCGGGGACTTCCACTTCCCGGCGCCTGCCGGACCGTCCTTCTGCCGGGGGATGCCGGGAACGTCTTCGAGGGACTGCAGGCGGCCAGTGCGGTCAGCTATGGGACCTCTCCTCGGGACAGTCTGACCATTTCCAGCCGGGAGGGCACGCATCTGTGGGCCGCTCTTCAGCGGGAGCTGATTACGGTGGACGGGCAGGTGGTGGAGCGCCAGGAGTTCCCTCTTCCACTCTCACCGGGAAAGGGAGCGCTGTCCTCTCTGGCCGTAGCCGGGGCGCTGCTGCTCCTGGGGGTTCCGCCAGAGGGTCTGAAGCACACCGCCGTTGCTTCAGACCGCAAGGTCAAAGACCCTCCATTGGATTGATACGAAGGTACCCCGCCTCCACATTTGTCTCGGCCACAAACTGGGGAACGGCGGGAATCATCATCTCCCGCTCTCCGCCCCGCACCACATAGACATTGTTGGCGGGCAGAGTCAGGATCTCCGCAATATGGCCCAGGGCCTGTCCTGTCTGGGCGTCCCGCACCTCCAGACCGTACAGATCCGCCAGGAAAAAACTGCCCTCCGGCAGCTTGGCGTCCGCCCGGTCAATATACAGCACCGCGTTGCGCATTGCAATGGCGCCGGGGACGTCGGTGATGCCCTGAAATTTGACAATGACCATATTCTTATGGACGCGGGCCCGCTCCACCTGGATAGGCCAGTGGGTCTGGTCTACATAGAGTGTTTTAAACTGACATAAAAACTCCGGGGAATCGGCCCAGGGCTGGACCCGCACCTCCCCCATAATGCCATGGGTATTGGTAACCTTACCCACTTCCAAGTACTGCTGCATGAACTACCTCCATCGTCAACGGTTCGGCCCTGGAAAAAGCGAAGGCGCAGGTGTGACAGCCTGCGCCTTTGTTCAGTCCACAATCTCTACAGAGACGCGCTTTCCGGTCCGCTGCGCGGCCGAACGGATCAGGATGCGGATCTCCTTGGCAATCCGGCCCTGGCGGCCAATCACCTTTCCCACATCCTCGGGGGCCACCCGCAGCTCCAGAACCGTCTCTCCTTCGGTCTCCACCTCGGTGACAGAGACCTGCTCCGGGTGTTCCACCAGATTCTGGGCCACGTAGGTCAGAAGCTCTTTCATGGCAACCTCCAAGCCTTACAGTGCGCCGGCTTTTTTCAGCAGGTCACGGACGGTCTCGGTGGGCTGAGCCCCCGTCTTGATCCAGGCCTGGGCGCGATCCACGTCCACCTTCAGCTCGGCGGGATTGGCCACGGGGTTGTAGGTTCCGATCTCCTCGATGAAACGGCCGTCCCGGGGATAGCGGGAGTCGGCCACCACGATGCGGTAGAAGGGGGCCTTCTTGGCGCCCATACGGCGCAGTCTGATTTTGACCATTTTATGTTCACCTCCAAATGAATTGTTTGGTTCTATGGAAAACACAGGCTCTGTGTTTTACCCCATTCTTGCAGGGCCGTATCAAAAGGGCATTCCGCCCATACCCGGCATTCCCCGGCCCTTCTTGCCCATCATTCTGCGCAGATTTTTGGGCATTTTTCCGCCGGTGAACTGCTTGGTCATCGCCTGGAGCATCTCGAACTGCTTCAGCAGCCGGTTGACGTCCACCACTTGGGTCCCGGAGCCGGCAGCAATGCGCTTTTTCCGGCTGGAATTCAAGACGCCGGGATTCTCTCGCTCGTAGGGGGTCATGGAGAGGATGATGGCCTCCATCCGTTGGATGAGCTTCTCATCCATGGAGGCCCCCTCCAGGTCCGCAGCCTTCACCCCGGGAATCATCCCGGCCAGCTCGGTGAGGGACCCCATATTTTTCAGCTGCTTCATCTGTTCATAGAAGTCCGTGAGGGTAAATTTATTTTTCCGCAGCTTCTCCTGGAGCTCCTGGGCCTTTTTCTGGTCAAAGGTCTGCTCTGCCTTCTCAATGAGGGAAAGCACATCCCCCATGCCCAGGATACGGCTGGCCATTCGGTCGGGGTGGAAGGTCTCGATCTGGTCCAGCTTCTCTCCCACGCCCACAAATTTGATGGGCTTGCCGGTGACCGCCTTAATGGACAGGGCAGCCCCCCCTCGGGCGTCGCCGTCCAGCTTGGTGAGCAGCACGCCGTCGATATCCAGGGCCTCGTCAAAGGCCTTGGCGGCGTTCACCGCGTCCTGGCCGATCATGGCGTCCACCACCAGCAGGATCTCGGTGGGCTCCACCGCCGCCTTGATGGCCCGCAGCTCGTCCATCAGGGCCTCGTCCACGTGGAGGCGACCGGCGGTGTCCAGAAACACCATATCGTTGCCGTGCTGAACCGCGTGAGCCACGGCGGCTTTGGCGATGTCCACCGGGTTGGTCTGCCCCATCTGGAAGACGGGTAAATCCAGCTGCTTCCCCACCACCTCCAGCTGTTGGATGGCAGCGGGGCGGTAGATGTCGCAGGCTGCCAGCAGAGGCCGCTTGCCGCTCTGCCGCTTCATCAGGCCGGCCAGTTTGGCCCCATTGGTGGTCTTACCCGCCCCCTGGAGTCCCACCAGCATCACCACAGTGGGCGGCTTGGAGGCGATGGTCAACTTGGCGCTGGAACCTCCCATCAGCTCGGCCAGCTCCTGGTTGACAATTTTGACAATCATCTGGGCGGGAGACAGGGCCTCCAGCACATCGGACCCCACCGCCTTCTCGGTGACCTGGGCAATGAACTGCTTGACCACCTTGTAGCTGACGTCGGCCTCCAGCAGGGCCAGGCGGATCTCCCGCATGGCCTCCTTCACATCGGCCTCTGACAGCCGTCCCTTGCCCCGCAGCTTTTTGAACGCAGCAGAGAGCTTTTCGGTCAATCCTTCAAACGCCATGGGGTCACTCCTTCAATAGGGCGTCCGCCGTGTCCCGGATACGGACAGCCAGGACCTCCAGCTCGTCGTTGCCCCACCGGCCGGAGAGCTCGGTCAGCCGCTGGGCGTCCGCCTGGAGCTGCCGGAGCTGGGCCTGCATGGTGTGGAACCGCTTGATCAGGCCGGTCTTGTCCTCCAGCTCGGTTAGGACGGTCTCCGCCCGGACGATCACATCCCGGACCCCCTGGCGGGTGATGTGGTAATTCTCTGCAATCTCCCCCAGGGACAGGTCCTCGTTATAGTAAAGGTCATAGAATTCCTTCTGCCGGTCGGTGAGCACGTCGCCGTAAAAATCAAAAAGCATGGTCATCCGGTAAGCCTGACTTTTCACGGCGAGCCACCTCCAGTGCAAAATGTAAAGGTCCCATGCTTTACAAATGGGAGCATACCACATTTTCACCCGCTTGTCAAGGAGATTTCCTTTGAAACCTGCAAAATGCCCTGACCCTGTGCTCACTCTGTCCCAGGCGTATATGCAGGGGCGACAAACAGCAAGGCCCCCTGTCCAATGGGCAGGGGGCCTTTGCTTAAAGCTCTTTCTTTTTCTGCCGCTCCAGCCGCTGGACGGTGAAGATGGCGCGGAGGAGGCGGTCCTGTTCCTTGGGGAGCAGCGCCTCAAACTGGCAGCCATACAGGGACTCCCGTCCGTCCGGCACGGCCCGCCGAACCCGACAGGTGAAGGAGAAGGGCTCCTCCGAGGGGACAATGTGGACATTGATGATGGACAGCCGGTCGCCCACCTCATACCGCTCGGGGCTGCTGATTCGGATTCCTCCCACGCTGACGTCCACAATTTTGCACGGACCCTCTCCATGGCCACCCCGGCTGTTCAGGGCGCCGGCACTGCGAAGGACGCAGGTCCCCGGAGTATCCAGGGTCACGCTCTGGCGGAAAAAGGCCCGCTTCTCCTGCATCAGCTCCGCCTCCAGCCGGTCAATCCGCCACAGGGTTTTGGTGCTGCCGCACACCTTGCCCTTTACCATCACAATTCTCTCACCCTGGATGAAGCGGGCCTTCACCTCCCGGTTGTACACCGCCAAGGGCAGCTCTCTCTCTGCCGATTCCCGGACGGTCAAAACGCCATTGGCATAGCTCTCAATCTTGCCAATAAACACCAGCTTGTTTTTGGGGGTCATGATCTCTGTCACCATGCCCTCCTTCAGATTCAGCTGGTCCACTGCAATGGCCTCCGACTCCAGTCCCCTCTCCTCTGCCATTGGTTCTCCCTCCTCTCGTTTACGCGGTCAAAACCCGATACAGCACCACGGCCATCTCCGCCCGGCTGATGGGGTCCCGGGGCTTGAGCCGCCGGTCGTCTGTTCCACTGATCGCCTTCATTTGAATCATCGTGGCCATGGCGCTCCTGGCGTAATCCGCCACCTGGCTGCCGTCCTGATACTGGGACAGATCCACTGCGCCGCTGCCTGGAATGCTCCGCCCCGCGGCCAGCATCGCCGCCCGAAGCATAACCACCGCGTCCTGCCGGGACAGGGTGCTGTTGGGCCGGAACCGGCCGTTGCTGCCGGCGGCAATTCCCAGGTCCCGGGCAGTGGCAATAGCCCGGGCATAGTAGCTGTCCGACGGAACGTCAGAGAAGCTGCTGGTGCTCCCCGTGTCCAGCTGAAACGCCTTACACAGCATCAGCACAAAGTCTCCCCGGCGGATGGACTGGCTGGGGCCGAACCGGGAACCGCCCACGCCGGAGACAATGTCGTTCCGGTACAGGTACTCCACCGCGCTGGAGGCCCAACTGTAGCTGCCCATATCCGTGAAGGTCTGGGCCGGGGTGACGGTGATCTGCACCGAGCCGGTCACCCGGGTTCCGGCGGTATCCATGGCGTCAAAGGGAATGCTTACCGTACCGGAATAGCTCAGGTTGGGGACAAAGCTCATGTCGTCCAGACTGGGGGACCCGCTGGGGTAGTAGCTGGTGTTGGCCAGTACCCGGGAACCGGTGCCAGAGCCGTGGTAGTTGAGGTACAGCTGTCCTTGGGAGGTGCTGGGCAGGCTGGTAAACTGGATGTAGGACAGCCCCTGGGTCAGGGTCTGGGCTGCTGCGGTTCGGAATTCCGCAGCATGGAAGGCAATGACCTTATCCGCACTGCCGCTGTACCGGATAACCCCTGCGCTGGAGGTGTTCACCTGGATCTGCACCTTGCCGCTGAAGGACTCGCTCCCGGTGCTCCGTCCGGTGTAGGGAATCTCCACCGTGCCGGTGTACCCACTGGCCGCCACAAAGCTTACATCGTCCAGCAGGCGGGAGTTACCGGTGCGGTAATAGCTGGTAGAGGAGGACACAGCGCCCGAGCCGCTCTGACCATATTTGTAGTACAGGGTGCCCCGGCTGGCGGAGGGAAGCTCGAAGCGCACATAGCTCAGGGTGTCACCAGTGGCGTCCTCGCAGGCGGTGTTGAAGTCGGAGGCCTCAAACCGGACCTGCTGGCCGCTGTACACCGAGTAGCGGATCACCTGGCTGCCGTCCTCCACCTCAATACGCACGGTACCGGTGAACCGGTCTCCGGCGGTGTCATAGCCGGTGAAGTCCAGAGAAACCGTGCCCGTGTATCCAGAGGCCGGGATAAAGGCCACCCGGGACAGGGTGTTCGTCCCCGAGCGGTACAGCCGGGTGCTGGTGCTGACCTTGGAGCCCTTGCTGGAATTGCTGGAGTAGTTGTAATACAGCGTCCCCCGGGAGGAGGAGGGCAGGTTGTCAAAGCGGATATAATTCAGGCTCCTGTCGTTGGCGTCCTGGCACCGGTCGTTGAAGTCGGCGGCTACAAACTCCACCGTCCGACCGGCCCGGGTGCTGTAGACAATGTCGTCTCCATCGCTGTCCCCCTCATACTGAATGAACACGGTACCGTCAAAACGGCCGCCGTCATCCCCATAGGCGGTAAAGTCGATGGACACATTCCCGGTTGAGCTGGAATCAGGCACAAAGGAGATGTTGGAGATGAGGCGGGAGCCTCCGCTCCGGTAGTAATTGGTGCTGGCACTGACCCGGGTGCCCTTATCCGAGTTGGAGCGGTAGTTGTAGTACAACACGCCCTTGCTGGAGGAGGGCAGGTCGAAGCGCACATAGTCCAGCCGCTCGCCGATGGCGTCCTGGCAGGCCTCGTCAAAGTCGGCCGACCGGAAGCTGATCCGCCGCCCGGGGGAGGCGGAGTAGTTCACATCTCCGCTGCCTGTGCCGTTCTTGCCGGTGACGGTGATGGATACCTTGCCGCTGTAGGTGGTGCCGGAGGTATCCACCCCCTTGTAGTTGATGCGCAGGGTGCCGGTCCAGCCCTCCGCCGGGAGGAAGGTGACCCGCTCCAGGGTAGGGGTGCGGTTGGTGTAGTAGGGCGAGCCGGAGAGAACCCGCTCGGGGTAGACCTCGCTGCCGGTGTAGTTGTAGTACAGCGTCCCCCGGCTGGCAGAGGGCAGCTCAAAGGTGACATAGCTCAGCTCCCGGCCCGTCTTGATGCGGCAGATGTTGCCGAAGTCGCTGGCTTGGAAGGTAATGGGTGTATCGGTCCGGGTCTCGTAGGCCACGTCGTCAATCTCGTCCACGGTAACGTGAATGGTACCGTTCAGCGTCTGCTTGTTCTGGCTGTAGGCGGTGAAGGTAATGGTGGCCTCCCCGCTGAAGTTGGCCAGGGGTACAAAGGTGATATCCTCAATGCCCCGCTGGCCCCGCACGGGCTCGTAATAGTACTTCTCACTGCCCACGCCGGAGCCGTGGTCCGAAGCGGACATGTAATTGTAGTACAGCGTGCCCTGGCCGGTGGCCACCCGCACATTGGTGATGTAGTCCAGCGGGCTCTCCTTGTCCAGCCGGGCGGTCTTGGTCCGGCACTCGCTGTTCAGGTCACTGCATACGCTCCCCTCAAAGGGCAGGCTGTTCCCCGCCTTCATGGTCCGTTCCACTATGATGCCAGAGGTGTTGCGGACCACCTTCACATGGAAGTGGTTGGAGGTATAACTCTTGCTGGTGGAGGTCTTGCTGGCGATGGACAGGGTAACGTCCACCCCCTCCTCGTCCTCCACCCGGCCCGTCAGCCGGCCCCCGGCGACATAGGCTATGGAGGTGTCTGTACACGTCCACTCCTGGGCGCCGTTGCCCTGGGCGTCGCCGAACTGCTCGTATTTCAGGATGATGGATTCCCCCACCATCAGTTCGTAGATGGTCTCCTTGCCGTCGTATTCGTTCTTGTCCTTGTCCACATAGCTCAGAACCACACCGGAGACCGTTACCTCCACGCTGTCTGTGGCTAAAATAGCCCCATTTTCATTCTTCACCGACGCGGTGATGGTGGCAATGCCGGGGCTCACCGCCTCCAGCGCGCCGGTCTCCTCATTGATGGTGGCAATTTCTTCGTCGTCGCTCTCCCAAACGGTCTTCAGGCCTTCCTGGGAGACATAGGCCGTCAGCGTGCGCTTGCCCCCCTCGTCCAGCATCACATTCCGCTCGTTGATGCGCATACTCAGGCCCGACTCCACGGTCACGATACAGGTGGCCTGCACCGCGTTGCCGTTGATGGTGGTGGAGGCAATCACCTTCGTTCCGCCCACGTTGTTCGCCGTCACCCGCACGCTCTTTCCGGTGGACGGCGTCACGCTGGCAACACCGGCGTCCTCCATCGTCCATACCACCTCCGGCTCACTGCCGGTCAGTCCCGTAAATGCCGCTGTGATGGCCGCCGGTTCACCCCCGGTTTTCAAATCCAGGCGGGTGGGTGTGATGTTAAAATGCGCAGTGTCTGTGCTGCCGCCCTGGTTTCCGTCATCCGGGCCCGGCTTGTCGGGGTCTGCCGTAACCGTTACCATACACTCATCCCGAAAACGGTTGTCCTCCTGGGCATAGGCCCGGATGATGGCCGTTCCCTCCTTCACTCCGGTCACAACGCCCGTCGTCTGGTTCACTGTGGCAATCTCCGGGTTGCGGCTCTCCCACAGACAGAGGTCGTTTGTGGGTTTGCCTGTTCCGCCCTCTCCTGTCACCTCGGCGGCCAGTGTGATGCTTTTCCCTTCCTTCACTGTCATATCCGCCGCGGCCGTTGTGATTTTGATGCCACCAACCCTTACCTTTGTAATGGTCACCTGGCAGGATGCGCTCTCACCGCTCAACAGTCCCTCAACGGTAACGGTCACGGTGCCCGCCTGTAAGGCAGTCAGGGTAACGCTCTCGCCCTTGATAGAGCTCAAACTGGCAAACTCCTCGTTCCGGCTGATTTCCCACATCAGGGTATCCGCGGAATCTTTGTCGGGGATTTTGCTCACCTTCAAGACTGATGTTTCGCCCACGGTAATCGTGCTCTTTGACGGCGTTACTGCAAAGGCAGTGTCTGCGGGCGGGTCTGTGTCACCCGGGTCCGCCGCCGTCCCTGGAATCACCAAGGCGGCGGACAGAGCCAGGGTAAGGCAGAGTGCCATAAATCGTTTCCATACTTGCGTTTTCAAGGCCTTGCCTCCTAACTCACCGCTACAATACGGGTTGCCGGGATTTCATAGTAGTCGTCTGCTTTCCATGTGTCATTGTTCAGGGTAAACTTCGGCGCATAGTAACCAAACTCGTCCACCGTAAGCATAAGCATGATCTGAAAGACTCCTCGTGTATTGCCGCCCTCGTCACACAATCTGCCGTTACCGATGCTGATTGGTACATTTCTGGGGATGTCTGTAAATTCAAAGCTTATGATATTGGTTTGTTGTTCCTCTGGGCCTAATATTGTTACCTCCCCTGCATGAGAGGTTGTGGTAACCCACCCCAGTTTCACCCACTCTAATTTGGCAAGTTCTTCACTCTCCATGCTTGACAACTCCGAAGAGTTCACGTCACCCTCTCGCGAAATTGGAAGAATCCTCGGGTTCGCACCATCTGTCAGCTTGTAGAACAAATCCTCGTCAAATTCAACTGTCACGGTTCCAGACCAAGTCAGCTTGATAGCGTCTGCGAGAACGTTTGTTACCTTATCTGGATTTGCATTTGATGTAATAATACTCTTCACCTTCGGGGCCTCATTATCCACCCGGATAACCGGACGCAGGGCGCGGAAGGAGGGACCAGAGCCCACCTGAGTATACGCGGTTGCCAGGAAGATGTACTCCTCCAAGGGATCCAGATTATTTGCGTATTCGCTTATAACCTGTGTCAGGTCGCTTCCCTCTTTCCCGTCGGTAAACTCCACATCCTTCTCATGACCGCCGTCCATTGTAACCGAGTTTCCGCCGCCGCTTTCCAGGCGTATTCTGCTCTCCAGCGTCCGCTTTCCTTCCTCCGTTACATACTGGTCGAAATAGCTGATTCCGCTGGCCGGCTTTGTCAGCGCGTCCAAAACTGTCATTGTACCAGCGTTTTTCAAGCCTTCCTCATTCAGTGTATAGGACGTATTTGATGTACCATCATCAGCCAATAACTTCTTATGCAAATCAAGCGGATCTTTATTGGTATTGTTGATAACCAGCAGGTAGCTGACATAGGAATTCCGGTCTACATGCACGCTGACATTCGGGTTACCACCGTCCAAGGTGATCGTGGGCCGCTCCGCCTCTCCCGTCACAAAGGTATAGCAATACACGTTATCGGAATAGACCGGTCCCTCGCCCTTTGTCACCAGATAAAGGAGGTAGAGAGTATCCGGCAGCAGATTTCGGATATAAAAGTAATCCTCCACCTCGGCGTACATCATGCGCTCCGGCTGAGCCGTCCATACACTATTGGGAATGGCTCTGGCGTCTGTCACCGTTCGGACGTCCGGCTTCGACAGCAGCAGCTCGCCGTTGCCATCCGCGTCTCCACCCTGTCCATTCACAGGAACGTCTTTCAGATCAGGCCGTCCCGCTCCATCCAATGTGGTGGGCAGCATGGTGGTGGTATAATCCGCTCCATCGATAAGCGCCTTTGCATTCACAAATCCCTGTGATGTGCCATTCAAGGCCGCAAAGAAGGCGTCGCGTTTATCTGGATCTTCAATCGTAACGGGCACCGCCACATAGTAGACATAGCCGTTCCGGTCCAACATCGAGGTAATGCGGGCCTGGGTGTCGCCTACCTGAATGGTGGGATAATTGTCCACAAACTCCGGGGCAACCTCATCCGAGAACTTGTGCTCCAGCGTGCGGGGGTCAGGTACGCCGATGGGCTGCACGGTCTTATCCTTCACAGCCTCCCAATCCCGCTCATAGGCGCCCTGAGCCAGGTTCTGCATGGCGTTCTGGTTTCCGGTACCGATTGTAATCTGCATATGGACGGTATCGGTCCAGGGGGTGGCCTTATCGGAGGACTCTGGGATACCCTTTAGGCTGGTGATATGGACTGCGTACTCAATTTTCTTGTTCAGGTCCCGCAGCAGATCAAAGCGTGGGGTATCATTCATCTCGGTATGGAACGCCTTGGTCAGGCTGACATAGGTATAGGTGCCGTCGGCGCTGGTACTGACGCCGGGGATAGTGGCGTTGCCCTCCCGTTTCCAGTAGGTCTCGCCCTCCTCCCGGGAGTAGAGGGTGAAGTCCATCCGCATATCCGCCCACAGGAGCATATCCCAGGTATTGGACTCGTCGGATTTTTCGGTATTCTGGGGGTCAATCTCAAAGGTAAAATCCACCCGGACATAGTTGCTGGGGTCCTTGTTTGCGTCGGTGGCGTTGCGCAGCTCCGACTCGTGGATTCTGGAGATGATGCCCTCCTCCACATATACCTGGGCGGACTGGGTGGTAAAGCGGGGCAAATCCTGGTTCTGCATTTTGTTTTCCGCCTCAGAGGTATCGGCAATATTAATCAGGCGGAAGAAGTAGGTTGCGCCGCTGTCCAGGTTCAGGCCGTCGGGCTTGGGATTCTCCCGGCTGTAAGCGGGGTCGTCCTTGGAGGGGAAGGTAATGACCATACGGGTCACCTCTTTCCCTTCGTCCGTCCTGCCCACCTCCTGGGTGACCATGGCCTCCCGGTAGTCGATAATCCAGGGACTGTCCGCCTCATAGCTGGGGTCGCTGCGGTCAGTCACCAGCACGGGCTGACCTTTGGAAGCCACATACATCTGGATGTGCTCCCGCAGAGCCTGCGCCAGGGCGTCCTTGGCCTCTGCCCGCTCCTGATTGGTATTGGCCTGGAGTACCTTCTGGTACAGGGCCTGGAAGTCGTCGTCATAGTACTGGCCAGAGGCGTCCTGCCGCCAGCCCTTGGCGCTCTCCGAGAACACCAGACGGATACTGGTGTTGGACAGCGGCTTGGGGTCCGCCGGATCAAATTCCTCCCCAGGCACGCTGAACTCCTGGGTCACTGTGGGTGCGCTGCCGTCCGTGGTGCGGATGATCTTATCCTCCACAGCCTCTGAATAGTTGCCGGCGGTGTCCCGGGCCACATAATAGATGTGGTAGGCGGTCTCGGGCTCCAGGTTGTTGATGGTAAAGTTGAAGTCGGTCTCCGCTGTAGCGGCGGCCACACCCTGGTTTCCGCTGCGGGCAATGGAGTTCACGCCGCCGTTGGTGACGTAAATCTTGGCCCACTCGCTCTCGGGGTCCACATCGTTCTCGGTGTAGAAGCGGTTGCCCTCCTTCACCACGCCCCAGAACACCACGCCCGGCTCATTCAGAGAGAAGGTCATGGTAATGGAGTTATTGGTGGCGTTGGTCCGGTCCATATGCCGGATGATGGGGGGTGTGCCGTCCATGGTGGTAATCTCCAGCTTGACCACCTCAGAGCTCTTGGCGTTGTCATAGTCGGTCAGCCACAGGTACAGGTCATAGGTCACCTGCTCCTCCAGGGGCAGACTGTTCACCTGGAAGGGCTGGGTGGAGTTTTTCACCATATCCAGGCTTCCGTAGCCCAGGTTGCCCGTGATGGCTCCGGTACGGAAGTCCGCAGCCTTGGGGGCGGTGCTTCCCTTGGGCAGCAGGGCATAGTAGAGCATACAGCTCTTGTTGGTCATGGCGGTAACCTGTGCGTCGGTGCTGGTAATCTTGCTCACCCGGGGATAGCCCTCGGCAAAGGCGGGCACGGTGTCGTCCGGGGTAGTAAAGGCAGCGACCTTCACAGGGCTGTGCTGGCCCCGGTTGTCCACCAGCATGGAGGTGACGTAGTAGGAGCCGTCGGTGACCAGATCCTTGAGGCCTGCGGTGTACTCCGTTTTGGAGGCTGCCGCCGCGATGGTCCCCGACTGGAGCACACTGCCGCCGTAGGCCGGGGGCGTCATCAGATCCTTTTCACTGACGGAGCCGTCGGACAGAGCGCTAAGGGCCCAGTAGACCGTGCCCTTCTTGTTGGTGCTGAACACCGCTGTGGCCGATTCAGGGGCGATGCTGCGCACATCGGGATAGCCTGCCAGCAGGCGGGGGTCGGCGGAGGACTCTGCCGCCGCCACAGTATCCATATTCTCTCCGCCGATGTTGGCATTGACGCCGGGACGGACGGTCATGGTGTCGGGCAGCATAGAGATGGTACTGCCTGGGGCGTTGACCACCAAGTGCTCGATGTCGCCGTCGCCGGACACGCTGGCCCCTACGTCCAGATTCACGGTCTCCACCCGAGCGCCGTTGAGAATACTCAAACCGGTGCCGGTGGCCTTCTCATCTACGGTAATCTTTTTCGCCACGCCCTGGGCCATCACAATCCGAGAACCCGGGGTCTGGTTGATAACTTCCTTGATGTTGCCCGCCAGCTGAAGGTTGGTGCCCTCCTCGCCGTCCAGCTTAATCAGCTTCAGACCGAAGCCGTCCGGGGTCACGTCCTCCAGATAGGCGGGGGTGCGCACACTGGTGACGCCGATGGAGGTATCGCCCTCGGCCCGGACCGTGACGAACTGGTTGCTGATGTTGTCCACAATCATCTCATCGGCCTGCACGTTGCGCAGAAGGATACTGCTGTCACCGGCGTTGCTCTCGCCGGCGCCGCTGGTGACGATGCGTCCCAACACCTTCACATTCTCCAGCAGCACATCCCCCAGGCCAATACCGCCGGTCAGGTACAGGTCGCCGGCAATGGTGGTATTCCGCAGGGTCACGCCGGGGGTGTTGATGGTGACGTTTCCATAGACGCCACCCAGGGTGTGGACTCCGCTCTCCTGAATGGGGGTTCCGATGGCCTTGGCCAGCATACAGGCCACCTCGCCCCGGGAGATCAGCTTCTGGGGCCGGAAGGAGCCGTCGGGATAGCCGTCAATGATGCCGGCGTTGGTGATGGAGCGCATCATATTCCGGCTCCACTCGCTGAACTCCCGGCTGTCCGAGTAGCCCAGGGTCTCGCCCCGGGTCTCCTGAAGCATCATGTTCCGCCCCAGCAGAAGGGCGGCCTGCTCCCGGGTCAGGCTGGCCTCAGGGGAGGCCGTGGTCTCGGAGGTGCCGGCAAAATATCCCACATTGTAAGCAATGGCGATATCGTCGGCATACCAGGCCCGGCTGCCCACATCGGTAAAGGGGATCTCCCCCACGTCCTCGTAGCCGTAGGCCCGGTTAATCATGGTAACAAATTCCGCCCGGGTGATATCCCGGTCCGGGTACATGTTGCCGTCGATGTCTCCGCGCATCACGCCCCAGGACACCAGCTTATCCATGTAGTCCTGGGCCCAGCTCACCTGCTCCTCCGCCTCCTCCGGCTCCTCCACCGCAAAGGCGGGCAGGACAGAGGCGGGCAGCAGCCCGCACAGCATGACCAGGGACAGAAGTCCCGCAATCATCCGGCGGGCCAGGCCATTTCTGTTTTCTTCCCTCTTTTTACTCATCAGTTCAGACCTTTTCCTTTCCGCCGCTCGGCATTCCCGACGCGACATCAAATTGCAGAATTTCCCATTTTTGTCCCATAACAAAGGGGGCAAACCGGCGTCAGTTGTCATCCCGCTCCGACGTGGCGGCTCTGGGCCGGCCTCTCACCTGAATACTGAACACCGCCTCCCGCACAAGCTTCTCCTCGTCGTTGCACATGTCCACAAACTCTGCGGCATACAGGGACTCTGACCGGTTGGAGGGCCGCTTGCGCAGCACCTTACACCGAAGCACCAGAGGGGCGGTGGTGATGGGAATGACCACCTCCACCCGCTCGCCCTTCTTCAGCTCCCGGTCACAGAAAAAGGCAATGCCGCCGCAGCTCAGGTCGTTTGCCTCAATCGCTCTCCGGCCCCGCCAGTTGGAGGTGACGCCGGGCATAATGGGGTAGATAAAGCTTTGAAAGTGGGTGGGCATCCGCAGGTTCTGCCGCAGCTCACTGTCCAGGCGCTGGAGCTTTTCCATCCGAATCTCGTCCCCCCGGCACCCCAGGATACGACCCAAAAGCACAGGAGACGCCTTATCCATGGGGACCATCCGCACCGACTCGTGCTCCATCACCACCGACACCTTGTCATCCAGCACCCGGAAGCGGCACTCAGGAATGTGGGGCAGGGTCAACAGGACGGCGTTGGCCAGCGGCGTATTCCGGCTGTCCAACAGCAGATACAAATTTTTTTGCCCTTCGCTCATGACGGACCTCCTCCTTCTTGCGTCTTGCCTTCCTGCCCCTGCTTCTCTGCGGCCTCCAGACGGGCTGTGGGGTCAAAGTGCAGGAAGTACACATAAATTTCCACAATCGCTTTATAGAGCTCCTCGGGCACCTCCTGTCCCAGCTGGAGCTGGGTGAGAATGGTGGCAAGGGAGTTATCCTCATAGATTGGCACGCCGCAGTCGGCGGCCACCTCCACAATTTTCTCTGCCATATAGCCCATGCCGGAGGCCACCACCATGGGGGCGGCATCTCCTGGACCATACTGTAGGGCAACGGCCTTTTTTGCCGGGTTTCGCCTTCCATCAGACCTTGACATTGACACTATTCTTCCCTTCAAATATTTTGGGGAACACCTCGGTCAGGGTGACGGGGCGCTCCATTTTCCGCACCAGGATCTCCTTGGGGGACAGCCCGTTCCGGGTCAGGATCTGGGTGACGGACTTTTCAATTTCTCGGGAGAAGGGGGCCACCCTCTCCGGGCAGGCGATGCGCACATCCACCTCCAGGTCCCGGCTGGTCAGAATCACATCGAACAGGCCCAGGGACTGGACATCCATTTTAAAGAGGAGCTTCATGGTGTTCCCCTGGCCGCCCCGGCCCCGCTCCTTCTCCTCCGCGTCCGGGTCCACCCACAGCTCAGAAAACAGCATCCGCCCGTCCAGCTCCAGGGGGAAGAGGAAGTGGTTGATGGGCATATAGACACTCTCGTTGATGAGCATGGCGCTGACCAGCTGCTGGAAGATCTGCTGCACCTCCGCGCTGCCCTCTCCCCGCAGGGCCCGGGCGGCCGCCTGGGCCAGGTGGTCGGCAAACTGGTTGGCCTGGGAGCTCTTTTCAAACTGGCTCTCCCGCAGCAGGGCCAGCAGCATCTTGTCGTCAATCTTCCCCAGCTGCCCCTTCAGGGTGCCGTATCCGCTGAGCTGGTGAAAGCTCTCCAGCAGCTTCTCCTCCGCCCCGTTCTCATACCGGGCCACGTCCAGCGCCAGCAGGGACAGCAGGCCCCGGGCCGTGCCCAGGTCGTGGGTCTTGCTGACATAGGCGGACATATAGGGGATAATCTGCTGCTGGAGCAGGGCCAGCGACCCTTTCCGGTCCCCGGCGGCAATGCTGTTGGTCAGCTGAGCGATCAGCTCCTGGAGGGGGTTGGACCAGCTGGCGGGGATGGAGCGGACCATCCCGTTCAGGTTGCGGAGCAGGTTGCCCTCAAGGTGTCCGCTGGAGGAGTAGTCGGCATAGCTTTTCAAAAAGTTGAGGATATCCTGGCGCACCCCCTCGGACCCCGCCCGGGCATAGGCATTGCGCAGCAGGGAGAACAGCGCCCCCCCGAACCGGGTCCCCGACTGGAGCTGCCCGGTGAGGAAGTCCAGCAGCTGCCCCTCGGTCATCTGGAGCATCTCCAGGGCCTTGGACATCTCGGCGGCGATTCCCTCGCTCATGCCGGACATGACAACGGTCCCCTCTCGGGCAGCGAAGAGCCGGATCAGACTGGAAGCCAAACTGGGAGACTCCCGCAGGCGCTGGAGGAAGGTCTGGAAGTTGGAGTCATACCGGACCTGCCCAAAGTTGTTCTGAGCGCTGCCGTCCTGCTGCTCCGTTCTGCCGTCGGGCCCCACCACCCGATTGGGGTCGGGGACATTCTGAATCTGTGGGTTGGAATTGCTGTCGGGAGACAGTGCGATGTTCCGGTTGATGGTATTGCCGTCATAGCCCGGCACCGGGTTTGTCGCGCCCAAAAGGTCAGCCATATTTTGACACCTCAATGTGATAAAATAGCGCCCGGTTTTCACGCCGGCCCGCGCCCCGCCTCGCCGGGGAGAGTTCCCCACCGCTCCTGCCCCGGGAGGGGGC
Organism: Lawsonibacter sp.; assembly: GCA_022791995.1. Classification (GTDB taxonomy): domain Bacteria; phylum Bacillota; class Clostridia; order Oscillospirales; family Oscillospiraceae; genus Lawsonibacter. Next base: position 45,946 of record JAAWAD010000074.1, on the reverse strand, counting down.
GGGAGCCTAAAAACGATTTGGGCGTAAATCTTGAGAAAAACGACTTAACTTTTCCTTGTGCTTTGCCGATAGATATAGAAGATATAAAAAGGTGGTGTTTTTTATGAGCAGCGGAAACGAAATTCTCGACATGTACATCTATGAAACCAACACGTTGCTTGAACAGCTGGAGAATATTATTCTGGAAGCGGAAAAGGTGGATACCTTCTCGCAGGACAACGTGAACGAGATCTTCCGCATCATGCATACCATCAAGGGCTCCTCCGCCATGATGGAGTTTGATACCCTGACCACCGTGGCCCACCGGATTGAGGATATGTTCTTCATCATCCGGGAGAAGACCATGGACGTGGTCTCGGAAGAGAACCGCCCCGCCCTGTTCGACGTGGTCTTCAGCTCCATCGACTATTTCCGGGGGGAGATCGACAAGATCGAAGAGGGGCAGCCCCTTGATGTGAATATCGACAGTTTCCTTTCAAATATTAATAGCCTGATCGCCAAAATTCAGGGCGGAGGAGAGGCGGAGGCCCCCGCGGCCCCCGCTCCTGCGGCGCCTACCGCTCCCGCGCCTTCTCCCGCGCCCGCTGCGGCAGAGGCCCCCGCGGGCAGCGAGGGCTATCCCTTCGGCCTGCGCGTCTTCTTTGACGAGGGCTGTGGCATGGAGAACCTGCGCTCCTTTATGATGGTCACTGCCATCCGGGATGCCTGCGGCGAGGCCGGCTTCACCTTCGAGCCCGCCGACGTGGAGCAGAACGCCGCCACCTCCGAAGTCATCTCGGAGCAGGGCTTCCTGCTGCTGTTCCAGACGGCGGCCGACCGGGATAAGGCCATTCCCACGGTGAAGTCCTCCGGCTCTGTGCGGGAGTATCAGGCCCACGACTTCCTCGTCTCGGCCCCCGAGCCCGCGGCACCCGCCGCGCCCACAGCCGCCGCACCGGCGCCTCACCCCGCCCAGGCCACCCCGGCCCCCGCGCCCGCCGCCGGTGCGCCCGCTCAGGGCCCCCACAACAAGGAGACCCTTATCAGCGTCAACCTGAGCAAGCTGGACACCCTGTCCGCCATTGTGGGCGAAATTGTTATCACCGAGGCCATGGTCACCTCCTCCCCTGACCTGAAAGGTCTGGCGCTGGACACCTTCTCAAAAAACGCCCGGGAGCTGCGCAAGCTCACCGACGAGCTTCAGGACGTGTCCATGTCCCTGCGGATGGTCCCTGTCTCCGGCGTCTTCCAGAAGATGAACCGTATCGTCCGGGACATGAGCAAAAAGCTTAACCGCCCCTGCAAGCTCACCCTGGTGGGCGAGGATACCGAGGTGGACAAGACCATTGTGGACAGTATCGGCGACCCCATCATGCACATCGTCCGCAACTCCATGGACCACGGCATTGAGGAGACCCAGGCTGAGCGTACCGCCGCCGGAAAGGACCCGGTGGGCGAGATTGTCCTTTCCGCCCGGGACACCGGCAGCGAGGTCATCATCGACATCATTGATGACGGCCGGGGGGCCGACGACGGCGCCATCCTCCGTAAGGCCATCAAGCAGGGCCTTGCCTCCCCCGACATGGATTACTCCCACCGGGAGATTCTCAACTTCCTCATGGCCCCTGGCTTCTCCACCAACACCGAGGTCACCGAGTACTCCGGCCGCGGCGTAGGCATGGATGTGGTCAAGCGCAACGTAGAGGACCTGGGCGGCAATGTCACCATCGCCAGCGAGCTGGGCCATGGCATGACCACCACCATCCGCATCCCCCTGACCATGGCCATCATGGACGGCATGGAGGTATCGGTGGGTAATTCTATTTTCACCATCCCTATCAACAACATCCGTTCCAGCCTGAAGGTGAGCGCCAGCGATGTGATTCACGACTCCAGCCGGGGGGAGATCATCAAGGTTCAGGACTCCTTCTATCCCATCATCCGCGCCCGGGATCTGTACCAGCTGGACGGCGGCTGCACCGAGATTGAGGACGGCATCCTTCTGTGGCTGGAATCCGGGGACTGCTCCTACTGCCTGCTGGCCGATGAGCTGTTGGGCGAGCAGCAGGTTGTGGTAAAACAGTTGCCCAGCTATGTGAACAGCTATAACATCAAGAGCTACGGCATCAACGGCTGTACGCTCCGCAGCGACGGCAGCATCAGCATCATTCTGGATGTGGCCAGCCTCTACTCGGCCGCCCGCGGGATCTGAGCAGAAAAGGAGAGGAAAGACAATGAGCCAAGAAGCTATGTTCGTCCCGGAGGACCTGTTCGACGAGACAGATGGCAGCCGTCTAAGTGACACGGTGGATTCCCAGAAATTTCTCATCTTTATGTGTGACAACCTGAAACTGGGCGTGGTGGCCGAGTGGGTGGTAGAGATTCTCACCAATCAGGTCATCACTTATCTGCCCATGGTGCCCGACTTTATCCGGGGCATCATCAACATGCGCGGGCAGATGGTTCCCATTCTGGACATCCGTGCCCGTCTGGGCAAACTTCCCCTTGAGGACAGCCTGGTTATTGTGCTGAACATCGACGGCACTCAGTTGGGTATTCTGGCCGATGGCGTGGACCAGATGACCGACATTCCCAAGGCGGATATCCTCCCCATCCCCGCCCACAGCGCTCAGCTGCTGGTGTCGGGTATGTGTACCCTTCCCGACGGCTCGGGCACAATGATGGTTCTGGACTGCGACCAGCTGATGCCCCATGATTAGCAGCGGGAAGGCTGGGGGAACCTCGCTTTCCCCTATGACAATCACCGACGCGGACTTCACCCGCCTGGTCACCTTTATCAAGTCCAATTATGGTATCGATCTGACCCAGAAAAAGCAGCTGATTACCGGCCGGCTGTCCACCACGCTGAAGCAGAAGGGCTATGGCAGCTTTTCCGAGTTTGTCAGCCACCTGCTCCAGACCAAGGACGACGCGGAGGTCACCCTTCTGCTGGATAAGCTGACGACCAACTACACCTTCTTTATGCGGGAGAAGGACCACCTGGACTACTTCTGCAACAACATCATCCCGGATATCGTCCGGCGGCACGAGCGGGACAAGACTCTTGCCATCTGGAGCGCCGGCTGCTCCACCGGAGAGGAGCCCTACAACATCACCATGTTCCTCTTCGACTACCTGGGCTCCCAAGCCAAGCAGTGGGACACCCGCCTGCTGGCCACCGACATCTCCACCCGGGCCATGACCGCCGCCAAGCGGGGGGTCTATGAACTGCCCGACACCATCCCCCCCGAGTGGAAGCGGAAGTATTTCGTCCCCGCCAAGGATGGGGCCTACGCCGTCTCACCCGACGTGCGCAACAACGTCATCTTTCAGCCTTTCAATCTGATGGACCCCATCAAGTTCCGCCGCAAGTTCGATGTAATTTTCTGCCGGAATGTGATGATCTACTTCGACCAACCCACCAAGGACGCCCTGGTGCAGCGGTTCTATAATGCCACCGTGCCCGGCGGGTACCTGCTGATCAGCAAGTCGGAGAACCTGAGCCAGAACACCCCCTACCGCCGTCTGGCCACCTCTACATTCCAAAAATAAGGCAAAGAAGGTGTCTCCCATTTCTATTGTATCATCATCCAAGATCCGCGTGATGGTGGTGGATGACTCCATGCTTGCCCGCAGTCTGATTATCAAGGGCCTGTCCGCCCACCCCAGACTGGAGGTTGTGGGCTATGCCATCAACACCCTGGACGCAAAGAATAAAATTCCAGCCCTGAAGCCCGACGTCATTACCATGGATGTGGAGATGCCGGGTCAGAGTGGAATTGACTTTTTAAAGCAGTATCTGCCCCAGCATCCCCTGCCGGTGATTCTGGTGTCCTCTCTGAACCTGAAGGTGTTCGACGCCCTGGCGGCCGGCGCGGTGGACTTTGTTCGCAAACCCGACCACAGCCAGAACAACGACGCTTTTATTACCGCCCTGACCCAGAAGGTCATCATCGCCTCCCAGGCCAAGGTGCGCAACCCCGCCAGTCCCTCTCCCATGGGAAAGGGACTTGTGGCCCCTGGCATCACCGCCGCCCCGCTGGGCCCCGCCGCCCCTATGGACCGGGTGATTATTGGTCTGGGGGCCTCCACCGGCGGCACTGAGGCCACCCTGGAGGTCATGAAGCGTCTTCCAGAGGACATCCCCCCCATGGTGATTGTCCAGCACATGCCCCCTGGCTTTACTGCCATGTACGCAGAGCGTCTGAACCGCCTGTGTAAAATGGAGGTGCGTGAGGCCAAAAACGGCGACGAGCTGCGCCGGGGTCTGGCGCTGCTGGCCCCCGCCGACTTCCAGTCCCGGGTTGTGCGCATCGGCACCAAATACACCCTGTCGGTGACCTCAGGAGAAAAGGTCAGCGGACACCGCCCCTCCGTGGACGCCCTGTTCTATTCCATGTCCGAGACTGTAGCTTGCAAAATGGTGGGCATCATCCTGACCGGTATGGGCCAGGACGGGGCCCACGGCCTGCTGGCCATGCGGCAGAAGGGCGCCTATACCATCGGACAGGACAAGGAGTCCTCTGTGGTCTATGGAATGCCCGGCGTGGCTGCGAAAATTGGCGCGGTGATGAACCAAACCACCCTGGAGAATATCGCAAACGTGCTGATCCGGCACCTGAAGGCACTGTAATTTGTAAGCTCCCCTCCCCTGGAGGGGAGCTTTTTTTGCTGCGGCGGAAAGAAATTTACTGCATTTTCTTATGTTCCCGCCAATTTTGCCGATATATAGAGTGAAGTAAAGAACTTCCAGAGGATGCTACAATAAAAGGATGTGAGCCGATATGCTGACTTCTTCTGGTTACGGCGCAATTTCCCCCATCACCCCGGCAAAGGTCTTCCGCAAGACGGCGGCGGCAGGCAGCCGGGCCCAGGCTGTTTCAAGCCCAAGCAATTTCGACAGCGTAACACTTTCCACCATCTCCTCCAAGGAGAGCCGCTTCCATATGGACACGGTAGGCCGTCTGTCCCAGGAGGTTCGGGCCGCAACCACCACCGGCACCATCAACACCCTCCGGCAGGAGGTCGCCTCTGGGACCTATACGCCCGACCCCATGGCAATGGCCGCCCGCATCTTGTTCCTTGGGGAGGGCCAGTAAATGCACGAGTCATATCTGACCTATCTGGATCTGCTGACCGAGCTGACCGGAAAGCTGGACCAGCTGACCACGCTGGCCCAGCAGAAAATAGAGGCCGTGCGCCGGGACGACCTGTCCGCGCTGGACGCAGTGCTGAAGCAGGAGCAGGTTCTGTCCCTCTCCCTCCGGGGTCTGGAGCAGCGCAGAGGCACCCTGACCGCCCAGCTGAACCTGGGCGGCGTGCGTCTGTCCGGCCTTCCCGACCGGTATCCGCCGGAGCTGTACCCCCAGGCCAAGCAGACTGCTGAGCTGCTCCGCCGCAGCTATGATCTGTACCACGCCGCCGCCCAGGCCGCCCGGGTCACGCTGGAGACCAATCTCCACGAGCTGGAGAAGCTGATTGACAGCATGGGCGGTGCGCCGGAGCCCGGCACCCCGGGCTATACCCCTCCAGCGGCGGAGCCCCCCAAGAATATGAAGACGGATTTCCGCGCCTGACGCGGATTTTAGAAAGAAGGGAGTAATTGTTATGAGCTCTGTAGGCTCCTTTGGTACCTTCAGCACCGCCCGGCTGGGCATTTACGCCGCCCAGAAGGGCCTGAGCGTCACCGGCAACAACATCACCAACATCAACACCCCCGGCTATACCCGGCAGCGGCTCAACCAGTCCAGCTTCAAGTCCGGCGCAGCCGACCGCTACCAGTCCCGGAACGACGTCCATGTGGGCAACGGTGTGTTCTGCGACAGCGTATCCCAGATCCGCGACCCCTATCTGGACATCCGCTACCGCACCACCAGCGCTGAGGTGGGCTACAATGACCAGATGCTCTATGGCCTGAACCAGATCGCCGACATCCTGGACGAGGTGGGCGACGGAAAGGACAAGGATGGTATCATTCACGCCCAGCTCAACGACATCTATGACGCCCTGACCAAGCTGGGCGTCAACGCCGGACAGCAGGAGTATGACGACATCGTCAAGCAGAAAATGGGCAACCTGTGCGATCTGTTCCACAAGTATGCCACCCAGCTGGAGGCCCTGCGGAAAAATACCGAGGACAGTCTGCGTACCGATATCAACAAGGTGAACGATATTCTCACCGGTATCCGGGATTTGAACGAGGCTATTCGGAAGAGCGACATCCACGGGGACGCCGCCCTGGAGATGCGGGACGACCGGAACCTGCTGATTGACGAGCTGTCCCAGTATATGAAAATCGACGTGGTCTATTCCATGGAGGACATCGGCGCCGGCCGTCAGGTGGAGAAGCTCACCATTAAGCTGGCCGACGCCAACCCCAGCACCAAGATTGCTGGCTTTGATGGTTCCGACGAGGAAAACGCCAAGAACAATGACCGCGCCATGCTGGTGGACGGCGTGTATTGCACGCAGCTGACTACCCCCTCCGCAAACACAGACGACACCAAGATTAATCCCGATACAGGTGAGCCCTACAAATACCTGGATGTAAATGGCGAGCCCACCGACGACCCCCGTAAGGCCAACCAGGTCTTTGATGACCTCTACAGCATCACGTTGGGCGAATTGCGTGACTCCAAGGACCGGGTCTGGAAGGACGAGGGTCGGACAACTACAACCACTGTAAATCAAATACCTGCTGATTATGACCCAAACAAGCAGCCTGTCATTACCTATGAAGATGGACTTAAGATTACAACAAACACCACTTATACAGCCAATGTTGACGGTACGTTTACAAAAACTGTTGTTGTAGATAAGAACACAAGAGACATCGCCATGGCCGACAACGACATTTACGGCGGCCTCCAGGCCACCCGGGAGCTGCTGACCGAGGAGGGCGAATACGCCTCCGCAGACGACATCGGCATAGACGAAAAGGCCGCCACCAAGCGGGGCATCCCCTACTACCAGAAGTCCCTGGACCTGCTGGCCCAGAACTTCGCCAAGGAGTTCAACAAGCTGAATACCCAGCATATCAAATCTGACAGCACTTTAAAAGCCCCTGATATGACCGCGAATCCTCCAGATATGAGCGATTATTACGATGACGCTGATACTATTTGGGTGAAGATAGGTGATGGAGACCCCAAACAGTATTGTATCAAGGATGGATATCTTGTCGGTATCCACGATGTGGATGGTGGTCTGTGTGTAATGGGCGGCGCAGACCGGCAGTACCCCATTAAGGTGGATGATCTGAAACGAGTGACTGGACAGGACGGCACCGGCCAACTTGAACTGCCGGATGGAACATCCGTGAATGGCTATACACTTCCCGCCGCCGGCAGTGCTCCTCCCGCCGGCGTACCCGCAACGGAAGCTGGTATGGCCTATGTCATTCAGAATCACGGCTCCAGCCCGGAAGAGTTTCAGACCGCCGTCAAGGACGCCATGGATAATCTCGGCATTAAGCCGGGTGGCGATATCCCCGTTGTTGATGTTGCCGGTCTGTTCAGCAACAGCGGCGACAGCAACGACATGACGGGCATCACAGCATCCAACATCTCGATTTCGAACGCATGGTCCTCTCAGCAGGCCCACGTCATCTGCCGGCCGGAGGACCCCGCCTTTGAGAAGCCCAACGATTACCCCGAGGTTGCCGACATCCCGGTGGATCAGACCACCCAGTGCGAAAACATCAACCACATGCTCACTCTGTTCGACAAGAAGACGCTGTACAATCCCCAGGATTTGAACGCGGCCCTGGGCGAGGCCAACAGCAGCCACCAGTTCGAGGGCTCCTTCCAGGAGTATCTGAACCACATCGTGTCCAACCTGGGCGGCGACCAGAGCGGCACCGACACCAAGCTGAACACCTATTATCAGGCGGCGGTGGATATCGACACCAGCCGAGCCTCCGTCTCCGCGGTGGATTTGAACGACGAGGCCATGAACCTGATGCAGTATTCCAAGGCGCTTAACGCCGCCTACCGTCTGATGACCACGGTGGACGAGGCCCTGGACCGCTTGATTAACAACACCGGCGTTGTGGGCCGGTAAAAAGGAGGACTGTCCGCTATGTATATCCGCGCAACCACCAACGGTGTGCTGAAGGGCTACCGCATGAATCTGAACAAGTCCTTCACCGGCATGAATTCCGCCCGCAACACCGTTTTGACCCAGCGCAACTTCAATTCCTATGCCGAGGACGTAGGCGCCGCCTCCCGGGCCTTCCAGATGCGCCGCTCCCTGTCCCGGGTGGAGGCCCAGTACGCCGTGAACGACGACTGTCTGAGCAAATTCTCCACCGCCTATACCGCTATCGACGGGCTGAAGGAGATTCTCTCCTCCCGGACCGAGAACTCCGCCTGGAGCGATGTGCTGGTCTCCCTCAACGACCCCACCGGCGACGCCCGGACCCAGCTGGGGCAGGCCCTGGATCAGCTGGCCGATACCGTCGTCCAGTCCCTGAACCACAAGTACGGTGAGAATTTTATCTTTGCCGGAGCCGACGGCCTGAATGTGCCCTTCTCCTTCAACAGCGCCGGACAGTTGTGCTATCGGAATGTCCCCGTGGATTCGACGCTGCCCGACCTTCTGAAGGACAGCACCGGCCAGGAGCTTACCCTTACCCTGGACCAGAATGGAAAATTCGACCCCGCCGGAACCGCTCTCTACCTTCAAAAGGATAAGGTTCAATTTGTCGATGGTTCCGAGGTGCCAAGAGTTGTAGAGGCCAACGGCACGCCCATTTCTGTCGATGCCAACGGACACTATGATGCAACGGGTAATGGCGGACATTACCTTGAAAATAACGGTGTCCAGCTGCTTACCAAGGATGCCTATGACAAATACCCGGACGACATCCAGAAGCTCGCTTTTTTGACAGATGCCAATGGTACTCTCGTCGAATTTAACGCAGATGGAAGTATTAAGGACCCAACTGATACCACACAGGCTGGCGGATATTATCTTTATACACAGAACACCGAAGTAATTGAACAGCAGCCCTATGATGACGCAGTTGCCGGCACAAAGCCCTATAACCCCGAGGTCCCCGAGGGGGCGCTGACCGACGCCGCTGGCAACCCCATCTATGCCAAGCTTGACGCTGACGGCAATATTGTGGATTATCAGTATACCTACGATGCCGACCACACCCACTATATTATCCTGGAGGACAACGCAACCCTCACAGAGGAGGAGTATCAAAACGCGCAGGATGCCGTGGAAAAGCTGAAATTCATGGCCAACGAGACCAACTATGTGGACATCGGTCTGGGCATGAAGGAGAACCCGGACGCAGTGGACCAGACGGGCAAGCTGATTGGGGCCAGCGCCTTCAACAATGCGCTGGTGGGCATCAACTTCCTGGGCTACGGCAAGGACGAGGACGGGGACCCGAAGAACATCGTCTCGCTGTTGAAGGAGATGGCCAGTCTGTGCCGCTCTTACTCCGACGAGGAGTGGAATGCGGAAAACGAACACTATGAGGAGGTCAACGGCCTGGCCAAGAAGCTGAGCAAGGCCATTGACAACCTGGACTCGCAGTACGTCAGTCTGACTGCCACCACCCAGAAGCTGTACAACAACGAGGAGCTGCTGGAGGAGGAAGCGTACAACCTTCAAGAGCAGATCTCCAACGTGGAGGATGTGGACATGGCTGAGGCCATCACCTCCTTCCTGTGGGCCAACTACTGCTACAGCGCCGCTTTGAAGGTGGGGAACAACATCCTGTCTCAAAGCCTGATGGATTATCTGAACTGATGTTTCTGCAAGGGGGCGGCGCGGGCGTCTGTAGGAAGCCACCCCGCCGCCCTGACTGCACAGATCATAATGTTCGTTTGAGAGGAGTGTAAAGGAAGCATGTATCCACTGATCGAGATTCAAACCGTCCCCATTGAAATTGAGATGAAGGTGAACCACGCAAAGCTGGAGTACACCCGGGGTACCGCCGACCTGGAGATTTCCAGGGGCGACGGGGGGCTGAGTATCAAAAGCCGCCCCATTAAGCTGAATATTGACACCTTCGAGGCCCGCAACTCCATTTCCCCCACCGCCATCCGCTCGGTGGAGCAGAACGCGCAGCGGGGCCAGCAGGCGGCCTACTCCGCCACGGCCACCTATGCCCAGCAGGGCCAGCTCCTGCTGAACGCCAAAATTGGAGAGGACATGATTACAAAATTTGCCGCCGACTCCCAGACCTTCAACCAGGTGAAGGAGCTGGGGCTTACCTTCCTCCCCTCCACCGGCCCGGAAATTACCTGGGACCCGGGCGAGCTCCAGATTCGCTACGAGATGGATAAGCTGAACTTTGACTGGAAGGTCAATCACCCCCAGTTCGAGTTTACGCCAGGCGACATTGAGATTTCCGTCACCCAGCAGCCCGACGTTATCATCAAATATGTGGGCGGGCCTCTGTATGTGCCCCCCTCTTCCGACCCCAATTATGAACCAGTGGATGTGCAAGCCTGACAGGAGGGCCCCCTTTTGAAACTGCAAACCAAATACTTCGGCCAGGTGGAGTATGAGGAGGACGACCTGCTCTCCTTCCCCGCCGGCCTGTTCGGCTTTGAGTCAGAGCGCCAGTTCCTTCTGCTCCCCTTCGAGGACAGCGCCGGAACCCTGCTCTGCTTTCAAAGCGTCCAGACTCCTGCCCTGGCCTTCGTGGCAATGGAGCCTTTCTCTCTGCTCCCCGACTACGCCCCCGTTCTTCAGCCCCAGGAGCTGAAGGCCCTGGGCGTGGAGGAGAGCCACGAGCTGGCCTTTTATGTGCTGTGCGTGGTGAAAAAGCCCGTCTCTGACAGCACCGTAAACCTGAAATGCCCTGTGGCCATCAACCCGGCAACCCGGGTGGCGCAGCAGGTCATTTTAGAGACCTCCGCCTATGAAATGCGCCATCCTTTGGACGAGTTCGGCCATAAGGAGGGTTCACCATGCTGATTTTGCAGCGCCGTGCCGGCGAGTCTGTGGTCATTGGCGAGGACATTACCGTCTCCGTGGTCTCAATCGACGGAGTGCGGGTCCGTCTGGCCATCTCTGCGCCGGAGAATATCTCCATTCTCCGCAGCGAGCTGGTCACTGCCGCCACAGCCAACCGGGACTCCGCCATGGAGGAGGCCGCCCCCGACGAGCTCCTGGGCCTTCTGGGAGACGTCCTGAAGAAACCGGACACACCGTCCGACAAAAAGGAGTGATTCAACATGATGGAATCCATCGCCAGCATGGCCATGAGCATGAACGCGGCTCAGTTTGCCAACCAGTACGCCATCTCCGTGACCAAAAAGATGATGGATACCCAGGAGCTGGCCGGTCAGGAGCTGCTGCGGATGCTCCCCACCGACCCCAGCCTGGGACAGCACATCGACACCTATGCGTAATACTCCGGCAGAGGCCGGCCCGGAAGGGCCGGCCTTTTTCTGTCCAGACCGCCGGAACACCCCTTGCCCCGCTATAAAAATTCCCTCCTCTGGATATACTTTCTACATTTCTCCGGGAGGTATTTTTATGGAGTTCACTCAATTCTGCACCTGCGGCCCCGCGGGCTACAATTATCTGAAGCGGAGGGTGGACCAATACGCCCTCCAGGGCCGCAGCTGCGAATTTGCCGCCTGTCAGATGCCGCCGGGGTGCCAGCCCTCCCAATCCAACCTGGGCTTCTGGCAGGCAAAGGGGCGTTATCTGCTCTACTCCAGCCCCCCCGTGACCTATCAGGGGCCAAATCCCCGGCTGTCCGCCCTCTTCGACGGGGAGGGACAGCGCTGGTTCCCCTGCTTTCAGGCCCTCACCGCCTGTTTGGAGGCCCTGGAGGAGCCCCCGGCCATAGACTTGTTCCACCGTCTGCGGGAGGAGCTGGAGGCGCAGGTCCTGGGCCAGGAGCAGGCCGTGGAGGCAGCTGCCTTCAAGCTGTACGGCCACATTTTAAAGAAAAGCCCTGCCCGCCCTCTCTCTCTGATTTTCTACGGCCCTACCTGCGTGGGCAAGTCCGAGCTGGGCAAGGCGTTGGCCCCTGCCCTCAACCGCTGCTGCGGAGAGGAACGCTACCGGCTGGTCTGGACCGAGCTGAACACCTTCACAGAGGCCCACTCCGCCTATCGCCTCATCGGCGCGCCGCCGGGCTACATGGGCTATGACGACCCGCCGGTCCTGGAGGCCGTGGGGCAGAACCCTTATACCGTCTTCATGTTCGACGAGCTGGACAAGGCCCACGGAGAGGTACTGAAAATCTTCATGTCCATCCTGGACGAGGGGCGGTGTGCCGCCCGCCGGGAGGACTCCTCCGGCAGCCGGGAGCTGAATTTCCGGCACTGCATCTTCCTGTTCACCACCAACACCGACCTTTCCACCGGCAAGGTCCGCCTGGGCTTTGCCCCGCCTCCGCCAGAGCCCGGACTCTCCCTCCCCCCCTCTGCCCTGGGGACGGCCAGCCTGGCCCGGCACATCTATCAGGCAGACGAGGCGGCCCGCCAGGCGCTGACCCGCTCTGGTGTACTGAAAGAGATTGCCGGGCGGTTCAGCGGATTGATCGGCTTTCGTCCCCTGGACCAGGAGGCCCGGGTGGCGGTGACGGCCAAGCAGATTGCCGCGCTGGGGCGGGAGTATGGCCTTCAGCTGACCGCAGACCCGGCCATTGCCCGGGCCCTTACCCCGGAGGACGCCCTGTCTCTCCGGTCCACGGTAGGCGTTCTGGAGGGCCTTCTGACCCCTTTTCTCCTTGCTCAGTGCAGCCGTCTGCCCGCCGGAAGCCGGCTGCGCCTGTCCGGCACCCCCGACGCCATGCGTCTGCTGCCCGCATAGGGAAACGGGCGGCGAACATACTGTTCGCCGCCCGTTCGTTCACTCCATGGGAATCTCCTCAACGGTCCGGTTCACCTCGTCCAGACGGTACAGGTGAAGACCATCGCTGGACATCAGGTAGCACCCCGCAATGGCGTTGCCGCCCTGTACGTTGTTGTCGTCGTACACATTCATCCGAATACAGGGCTGCTCGTTGACGTAGATTGCGCCATCCTGCACGTACACCTTGTAATTGTCCATGGTATCACCGGTCAGACCCAGCCGCTCCGGCGGCATCCCCTTCAGGTAGTCCAGCGCATCTGTCACGCTTATACTAGCACCCATCAGGCCGCCGCTCTCCTCCGGCGGGGGAGAGGTGACAATCCCCTCCTCCTCATCCGCCGTCACAATACAGACGCCGGGCGTCCAGGAGATACGCACCGTGTTGACCAGGTCCGGCTGCTCCACCGGCTCTGTCGTCTCCTCTCCCTCCGCAGCGGCGGCGGGCGCCTCCTTCTTGATGTTCTTCGCCAGCAGGAGGCTCCCCTCCTGGGCCTTGAAGTCGGGGCGGTCCTCCGTCCGAACAAACGCCTCGTCCACCACCGAGAAGCCCTCCCCATTCAGTTGGGTCATGTAGCCTGAAGCCGCCCCTCCAGCGTCCAGAAGGTCCTTATAGGTATACGTCACGGTTTTGGCCAGGATGGCCTGGACCTCCTTCTCCGTTTCGTCCACCGTCAGACCGGGAATCGCGGTCTCTCCCACCATATACTCGGCGGGCAGCTCGGGTCCGGCTGGCTCCTCCGGCTCCTCCTCCTTGCCCCCTTTCAGGAAAAAGAACGCCGCAGCCGCAATCACCAGAACAAGGGGCAGCAGAAGCAGCAGCTTATTGGGGCCCTTCTTTCCCTTCCCGTCCTTTGCCTTTGGCTCCTTCGCCTTCTTCTCCTTGGGGGGCTTCTCCTTTTTGGGCTTTTTCTCGCGCTTCGGTTTTTTCTCTTTCTTGGGCTTGGGCTCCTTGGGTTCCTTCGATTTTCCAAACATGGGTATAGCACCTCTTGCGTTTTCAATTACACCAGGGAAATGGTGATGGAATCCTGATTTTTAATCTCATGCTGGAAGCCGCGTTCCACGCCGTTGACCTCCAGTCGGACGGGCCGGTCCAGCTTATCGAAATCCAGTCCAGAGTACTGGAGCAGATCCATCAGGTAATAGGGGGCCCCGTTCTCCTTCAGAGGGAGCGCCAGGGGACTTTTGTTCAGGTAAATTTGCAGCATTCTGGGGGGCGAGGCCAATGGCCGGACCGTCACGGCGGCCGGCGCTGGCGCGGGGGCCGGTACAGGCTCCTGGACCGGGGCGGGGGCTGGAGCAGGGCGGAGGGCCGGCGTCTGCACCGGCGCGGCCTGCCGCAGGGTCAGAATCACATCCCCCTGGTTCAGAACGGTGTCCATGGGGGACTCTGTGTTGTTCACCAGGGCGCGGCCAGAGAAGCCGGACCCCAGCAGCTCCCCCAGCGTCCGGGTGGCGGAGGCTCCATTCTTGGCCGGGACAAACTGAATCTGATCCCCGGCGTTGACCACAGAGGACAGGGTTGCCTCCTTGCCGTTGATCCGCAGCACAGCGGGGGCAGCCGGCTCTCCCCGGAGCACCAGGTGCTTGCCGTCCAAGGTGAGGTTCAGGCTCTTGCCGGTGCGTCCCATCATATCCCCATAGTTGTAGCCGTTCATCAGCAGAATATCCTGAAGGGTCAGCACTCCGCTGCGGAAGAGCTTGGCGGTCTGCCCGTTGAGTATCACCACATAGCTGTCGTTCAGCAGGCCCAGTCCGGCGGAGATGGCAATGCCCAGGGGAGTGGCATACTCCGGGTTTTCCAGCTCCAGGCCGTCGGAAAAGGCGCTGAGGGCATAGTTATTGCCCGCAATGGCCACCCGCTTCTCGTCCATTCCCAGGTTCCGCGCCACCCGCTCCTGCAAGCCAGCCAGCTTGCTGCCCCCGCCTGCCAGGAAGAGGGCGGAGGGCGCTCCGCCGTTCACCTCGGCCACCTGCTGGGCAATGGCCTCCGCCAGCCGGTCCATGGGCTCCTGAATGATTGCGGTGACCTCCTGCGCTGTGACGGTTTCCTCCATGCCCAAAATATTCCGATAGCGGATATCGCCCCCCTCTCCCAGGGAGCGCTTCACCTGCTCCGCCGTCTTGAAGTCCACCAGATAGGTGCGCATGATGGCCTCGGTAATCTCGTCCCCGGCCACTGTAGCCATGGTGTAGCCCACCACGCTGCCGTCCTTGCACAGGGCAATATCGGTGGTGCCCGCGCCGATGTCCACCAGCGCCAGATTCAGCAGGCGCAGCTCTGCGGGGATGGCTGCGTTCATGGCAGCGATGGGCTCCAGCGTCATGCTGGCCACCTGGAGGCCCGCGGCGCGCATGGCCGCATAGAGGCTCTCCACCACCTCCCCCGGGAGAAACGTGGCCACAACATCCGCCTCCACCCGCTTTCCGCTGTGGAACTGGAGGTTGGACAGGGGGTAGTTGTCCAGCCGGTACTGGGCCACTGTGTATCCCACCAGGAAGAGCTGGCGGCGGTTCTCCTCATTCACCTGAAGGGCCTCCTCGGCGGCGGACACCGCCCCCGCCTCCAGCCGCCCGATGAGGTCGGCGTCGATGGTCTGCTCACTGGGCAGCTCCAGGGTGAAGGTCCCCCGCTGGGTACGCAGGGCCCGTCCGGCGGCGGCCACACAGACCCGTTCCAGCTGTACGCCCAGGCGCTCCTCCAGCTTGGCCGTCACCGAGCGGGCCAGCTCCGCCACCTGACGGATGTCGTCGATTTGTCCGTCCATCATGGCCCGCTTTCCATGCTCTGCCACTTCCAGGTCCAGCACCTTCAGCCGGTCCCCCACAGGCTTGCCCACTACGCCTACCACGCTGCGCGTTCCGATATCCAGGGCGTAGACCAGATCCTTCTCCTGCGCCTTATACTCCGCCATACAGCCGCTCCTTTCCAGGGGCCGGTCCGGCCCCGAAACCAGTTTTCAGGGAGAGGAGCTTCTGCACATCTCCCTAGATAGAACAGCCAGGAGGCGGTTTCTCCCGCCTCCTGGCAATGTACATGTGCTTACTTCCCCGTGAGGGAATGGTTCACCGCGGCGTCACTATTCCAAATGTAGGAAGCTTTTTAATATTTGCTGAACACGCTGCTGCTCTCGCCGGCGTCGTAGCTGTCCTCCTCATAGGAGGGAGCGGGCCGGTAGCTGCTGCCGCTGGAGCGGGGAGCCGGGGCGGGGGAATAGCTGCCGTCGGAGCGCAGTTTGAAGCGGCTGAGCAGCTCCTTCATCAGGGTCGCCTGGCTGGACAGCTCCTCGCTGGCCGCGGCGGACTCCTCGCTGGTGGCGGAGTTGGTCTGCACCACAGAGGAGATCTGGTCGATACCCTCTGTCACCTGGGCAATGGCCTCCGACTCCTCCTCAGCGGCCTTGGTGATCTGCTGGATGGCGGCCAGCACCTGGCTGGAGCTGTGAACGGTCTTATCCAGGGACTCGGACACGCTCTTTACGATGCCGTTGCCCTCCTTCACGGAGTTGATGGAACGGTCGATCAAATCCTTGGTGGCCTTGGCGGCCTCGTCGGACTTGTGGGCCAGGTTGCGCACCTCGTCCGCCACAACGGCAAAGCCCTTGCCGGCGCTGCCGGCGCGGGCGGCCTCCACGGCCGCGTTCAGCGCAAGGATGTTGGTCTGGAAGGCGATATCCTCAATGGTAGCGATGATCTTGCCTATCTCGGAGGAGGAATCGGAGATCCGCTCCATGGCCTTAACCATTTCCTCCATGTACCGCGCGCTCTCCTGCACCTGGGCGCCGGCCTCCTGGGAGTGCTGCATAGCCTCCACGCTGCTCTCGGCATTCTTCTTGGAGTGGTTGGCAATGTCTGCGATGGTGGCGGACAGCTCCTCTACCGCACTGGCCTGCTCGGTTGCGCCCTGGGCCAGGGCCTGGGCGCCGGTGGACACCTGATCGGCGCCGGAGGAAACCTGCTCGGCGCTCTGGTCAATCTGGCTCAGTGTATCGCTCAGATTGCGGTTGATGGCCCGCACGGACTGGAGCACACTGCTCAGCGCGCCCACATACATCCGCTCGTCCTTGGTGCGCACGTCGAAGTTGCCGCTGCCCATCTCCTCCAGCAGGCGGCAGATGTCGGAAATCACGCCGCTGAGGACGTCCTGGCTGGTGCGCAGGGCGTCGCACATCTCGCCCAGCTCGCTCTTGCTCTCGTAATTCACCGGGATGTCCAGCTTACCCTGGCTGAAGCCGGTCAGGGCGGTGTGGACCTCTGCCACGGGAATCACAATGCTCTTCACAATAATCAGGGCCAGACGCAGTACAACGACGGTGGCAATCACCATAACCACCACGATGGCAATCAGGGCAATGTTGGAAATGGTGTTCTGCTGGTTGATGATCTTATCCTGCTCATCCTGCAGCTTACTGGCCAGGGCGTCCCCCGCGGAGGCAGCCGCCACCAGCTTGGGTGAACAGGTGCTGATAATGGCCGTTACCGCTGACTCGCGGTTGGTCTGGGCCAGACTTGTAATGTTCTTGGCCTCGACCTCCCACTCCTCCACGGTCTTCACAAAGGTATCCAGAAGGGTGGTGTCACCCAGGGGGTAGACCTTTCTCAGCTCGCTGATATCAGTCTCCATCTGGCTGAGTCTTGCGTTGATGTCACTGATGCTGGACATGTCGCCGGAGAGCACCATATCCCGCAGCGTGCGTGCGGCGATGTTGTACTGAATGCGGCACTCCGAGACCAGCATGTTGGACTCGACATACTCATCGAGGATATGCGTATACTGGTTCTTCTGCACATTCATCAGGATCAGTGACGCAACAATAATGGCCACTGAAACAAGGATTGTGACGCCAAAGCCCAGGATCAGGCTCTTCCGGATCTTCATGTTTTTAATCATGAAACTCATTCCTCCTCAAAATAATACAGTAATATGTCTCTATATTAAATCGGTTCGGTAGAGTGTGAAGGCCCCTGGCCCTTTTTCGCTCACTTCCCCGTACTTTCCTTTTTTCACGTCGCCAAACACCTGACCGTCCACCAGCGTCACCACCCGGCGGCGCATGATGTTCACATACTGACTGGCGTGGGTCGCCATAATCACGGTGGTGCCCCGGTGATTGATTTCATTGAGGAGATGCATAATGTCCCAAATGCTGTCGTCGTCTAAATTTGCGGTAATCTCATCCAGCACCAGAATCGGCGGGCTGCTGATCAGCGCCCGGGCCAGCTCCACCCGGCGGAACTCCCCCAGGGAGAGCTCAATAGGGTACTTTTTGGCCACGCCCCGCAGCCCCACCAGACCCAGGACCTTTTTCACCCGGGCCTGAAAACTCTTGTCAAGCTCCATGCGGGAGGCCGCAATCCGGGCCGCCAGGGCCAGGTTTTCCTCCACGGTCCGTTTGCGGATCAGGGAAGGTTCCTGAAGGACCTTTCCGAACAGGAGGGAGACCCGGTTCCGGCTCCAGCGCATCATCCAGGACAGGTCCTTGCCGTCTACGCTGACCCGCCCGGAGTTGGGCTTCATGGTGCCTGCAATCAGGTTCAGCAGAGTGCTCTTTCCCGCTCCGCTGCTGCCGATGACAAAGACAAACTCCCCCTGCTGAATGGTGAGGTCCACGTCCTTGACACCTACTTCAAATCGCTTTCCGCCGTGCTTGCGCCGGTCCAGCTTATACAGTTTTGTGACATGTTCCAATTCAATGGTGGGCATAACTGTCTCCTGCTTCTCAATTCGAGGGCGGAGCGCCGCTCCCCTTTGCAAATCGCTGCAAGTCTGCTATAATGGCTTCATACTCATTCCGCCGGAGGTAGACCCATGAAAAGGCGAAATCACAACAAGCGGAATATCGCGCTGGTTCTTCTCCTGGCTGTTCTATGTATCGGAACGGCGGAGCTGGCTGCCTGCCGCCGTTTTGCGCCGGCACTCTATCAGGAGCTTATGGCTCCGGTGTACAAGGCGTCCGCCGTCCTCTCCGAGGTCTGTCATCAGGCAGCGGCGTATACGCTCCAGCGCTGGCAGACCGTTCAAGGGGAGTTGGCCGCCCTGCGCGCAGAGGTCGAGGTCCGTCTGGCAGAGGCAGAGGCCCGCCGTGCGGAGGCCAAGGCCCGGGCGGAAGCCGAGGCAAAGGCCCTGTCTGAGCCGCCCCCTGACGATCAGGAGGTCAGCCAGCCGGCGTTGGACACGCCTATTATCTATTCCGCCGTCACGGAGCTGCGCCTGGTAGAGGGGCGTCAGGTTCTCACCGGCGGGTGGCTTGACATTGTCTACTTCAACCAGGGGGACGAGGACTGGGCTGAGCTGCCCTACGGCAGCGATGACATTGGCCGCTATGGCTGCGGGCCCACCGCCATGGCTATCGTGGTAGCCAGCCTGACGGAAGAGGAAACTGATCCCGTTCAGATGGCCCAATGGGCTGTGGAGCACGGATACTGGGCCCGACGCAGCGGCTCCTATCACTCCATCGTGGAGGGGGCCGCCCAAGCCTTCGGTCTGGAGGCGGAGTCCTTCACCGACTGGACCCCGGAGGGGGTGACCAGCGCCCTGGCAGAGGGAAAGCTCCTGGTGGCTCTGATGGGGCCGGGCCACTTCACCCAGGGGGGACACTTCATCGTTCTGCGGGGCGTCGCCCCCAGCGGCAATCTTCTGGTGGCGGACCCCAGCAGTCTGGACCGGAGCCTGACCACCTGGGACCCCCAGTTGATTTTGGATGAACTCTCCCGCAGCCGAACCAGCGGAGCGCCTGTCTGGGCCGTTGCCCGGCCCGCCGCCTAATGGTTTCTCCACGGGAACATGGACCCGGCGGAAAGCCGGGTCCATGTTCCTTTTTGGGGAGCGGCATTCCAAAAAGCCGTTGTGGTCTTATCTTACCACTTTCCTGTTAAAAAATCAATATCATTGATACACGGATTTTTCTCTGGCCATCCGCTTGTTCAGCACCCGGTCCAGCTGAAGAATCTGTGTCAGCCGCCGCCTGTTTGAGGCGATCTGCTCCTCCAACGCCCGGCCGGCCGGCTTTGTGGCCGGCTCGCCGTTAATCAGCGCAATCAGCTCCAGGGCCAGTTCTGCATCCGGGTAGGTCTCCGCCAGGTCCCGCAGGGCCTGCTCGGTCTCCTCCAGCTTGTTGATGGGCTCGCGCCGCATGGCCACCAGCATCTCCATGCTGACCTGGTCGTTCCGGTCCACCGACTCGGCAATCTGCTGGGTCAGATCCTGCACCTCGTTAAGCAGGTTCCCCATCCGCTTTGCCTGAACCAGCGCCTTCATCAAAAGGTCCTGCTCCATTATGAGCCCTCTCCCGCTGCGCCGGCTTCCAGCTCGGCTTGCGTGGTCTTCTCCGCCTGCCGGAAGGAGTCTCGCAGCTCGCAGACCATCGGCCTGACCCGGTCCAGCTCGGTCCGGTTGCGGCCGGCCTTCACCCGGTTCAGCTCATAGCTGAAGTAATCATACAGCCGGTTCAGGTTGCGGCTGATGGGGTACTGCATATCCAGCGTATCGTCCAGGTAGCGAATGATCTCCAGGCTCCGGTCCACAGAGGCTTCAAACAGTGCATAGTCCTTCTTGTCCAGAGCCAGCCCAGCCCGTGTCAGCCGCTTCACCAGCTCGTCATAGAGCAGCAGCAGCAACTCCCCCGGCGTCATGGTGTCCACAGCCTGATCCCGCTGATTCCGATACTCTTGGAACCCTTTGATATCCATTTTTTACTCCTTTTGAAGCTTTAGTAGCCGCTGCTTCCGCCCATCAGGCCAGACATGGACGAGGCCTGGGAATTCATCTCGGCAATCAGCTGCTCCAGCTTGCTGAACTGGGTGGTGTAGCGGTCAATCTGGTCGGACATCTTGTCCTCCCAGCGCTCGATCTGCTTGTCGATGTTGTTGATCTGGGTCAGTAGGGAGTTGCTGTTCAGCGACGTGGGGGCCTTTACCGAGCCCGCATGGGTAATCAGGACGCCCTTGGGCTCGCCTGTGGTTTTCACATAGGTCTCCAGCGTGCTTTGCAGGTTCTGCATCAGGCCGTTGCCTGAGCCGTCCTCAGACGTCTTAGTAAAGGCGTTGCGCACCTTCTCCGGGTCGTTGCTCAGGGCTGTGCGCAGCTTCTCCTCATCCAGGCTCAGGGTGGTCAGACCGTCGCTGTAGCTGGTGGTAATGCCGATCTCACGCAGGGTCTGCCCGTCGCTTCCGCCGGGGGTAATGGCGTTGCGCAGCTTGTTGTACATGCTGGACAGGTTGGAATCGCCGAAGAGGATGCCCTGCTTGGCCAGCGCCTCATACTGTTCAATCTCCCGATCGGACATATCGGCCATCTGCTCGGCGGTCAGGGGCTCATAGCGGGTCCGGCCGTTGTTCTTGCTGGCCGGCTGGGTGGAGTAGGCGCTCTTGATCTCGGTGACCATAGCGTTGTAGTCCTCCACCATGCTCTTGATGGCGTCCACAATCTTGTCCGAGTCGGCGGTGCTCTCAAAGCTGACGGCGTCCTTTCTGGCGGTTTCGGTCAGCTTGCCGTCCTCCCCATAGCCGAAGGTATCCTTCAGGGTGATGGTCAAACCATCCACCTCGAAAGTGTTGCCGCTGCGGCTTACGTCGGTCAGCTCCTTGCCGTTCACCGACATGGCCACAATGGCGTCCTGGCCCTCTTTGAACTCGCCCTCTTTGCCTTCCGGCGCAAAGAGCTCCTTGGCCAGACCGTCGCCGAACTCAATCTTGCCGGCAGTGCCCATCTCGTTGGCGGTAAAGAGGAACTCGTTTGTCACCTTGGAATAGCTGGCCTTTACGCCGGCCTCCGAGCTGTTGATGGCGGTGACAACACTCTCCAGGGCGGTATCCTTGGAGAACTTGCCCACGGACACGCCGTTCACGGTGAAGTCGTGGAGATAATTTCCATCGCTGTCCACCTGGTAGTATGTTCCATCCTCGCCGTCATAGCTTTTGGCCACCCGGTTGCCCTTGGAGTCCACATAGTGGGTTACCTTGCCGTCCTTATCCTTGACCTCCCGGACCTCGCCCTCGGCCTCAACCATGGGCAGCTTGCTCCAATCGAAATCTTCGCCCAGCAGATCGCCCAGCTTTTTGCCGGTGTCCAGATAGCTGGACTGGCCATTCTTTTGCAGGCCCAGGATCTCGGACACGGTACCGGTGACATTCAGGGTGGAACCGTCCTGGGCAGGCTTCATGGACAGGCTGAACTTACCGTCCTCGCCGGCGCCGCCCACCTCGATCTTTCCTTTGCCGAAGGCCTTATCCAGGCTGCTCTGCATTTCCTTCAGGTAGTCCTCTGCGCTCAGCTTGTTGTCCTCGCGGTCAAACTCCGGCAGAGTGATCTTTTTGGTCACGCCGTCCAGCGTGACGCTGATCTCCTTGCCGGACAGGTACTCGCCTACGGTGGCGCTCTTGTCCACCAGCTGCTTGCCGGCCACGTTCAGGGTGTCGGATTTGGCGCTGGGGTCGATGCCCAGGGTTTCCTTGATCTTGCCGGTGGCAGAGCTGACGGTGACGCTGTTGCCCGCCCCCTGCTTATCGGAGAAGACGATGTTGCCGTTTTTCACCTGGACATTGACCATCTCGCTGGCCTTTTTGGACTCGCCCGAGCTGGTGGTCACAGAGATCTCACCCAGCTTCTCCTGGATGCCCTTGGCCAGCTCGTTCACGTCCTTGTAGCAGGTCAGCTCGTCGAAGGAGAGGTCGATGGTACGGTTGGCGCCATACTTCAGGGTCAGGGTGCCGGACACGTTGCTCTGCTCCAGGACCTTGTTCAGGTCCACCTCACTGCCCTCGATTGCCCCGGAGCCAGTCTGTCCAGCCAGGCCAGAGACCCGATAGGTGGCGGCGGTGGCCATCTGCTTGACGCCCAGCAGTTTGACGTCGCTGTTTGTCTTGCCTGTGGCAGAAACCTTTTCCACGTTGTCCGCATTTGCGCTCTTGGGCGTGGTAATCACCGCCCGGTTAAAAAAGGTGCTGCTGAGCAGGTTGGTGCTGGAAGAGTAGGAGGTATACTTCTGGTTGAAGTTCACCGCCTTGTCAATGATGCTGCGGTAGGCCTCCTGTTGCCACTCGATCTTTGTCTGCTTCTTCTGAAGATTTTGGATCTTCAGCTTGATACCGGAAACTGCGTTTTCGATCATGGACTCAGTATCCATGCCGCTGGCCAGACCACTGAGTACATTCCGGTTGCCATAGATGCTGCTGGTGCTGCTGTAGCTGTTGCTTAAGCTGGTAATGGATGCCATATTGAGATCGCTCCTTTCACCTCTGGGCGCACCTGCCGCGCCCTGATATCTGCAAAAGATAAGCAGGAAAAAATTTTTTCAATTTTTTTCTGATCTACCTCTATATTTTTTTATCGACATGTAGTATAGTAAAGTTAAGAGTTTCCCCGAGTTTTTGTTGTGTTGTAAGGAGGGAATATTCCTTGACCCGAATTATTACCGTGACCAATCAAAAGGGCGGCGTGGGTAAGACCACCACCGCCTCCGCCCTTGTCTGCGGGCTCAGTCAACGGGGGGCGCGGGTTCTGGGGGTTGACCTGGACCCCCAGGGCAACCTGGGCTTTACCCTGGGACTGGACATCGGCAGCAGCAGCACCATCTATGATGTGCTTAAGGGTAACTGCTCCATTCAGGAGGCCATCGTCTCCACCGAGTTTGGCGATGTACTCCCCTCGGATATTATGCTGTCCGCCGCAGAGGTGGAGTTCACCTCCCTGCGGCGGGAGTTCATGCTGGAGCAGCAGCTTTCCACCGTGAAGGACCGGTACGACTTTATCATCATCGACACCCCCCCTGCCCTGAACATCCTCACTGTAAACGCCTATGTGGCCTCCGACGGCCTCATTGTCCCCATGGAGGCCGAGGTGCTCAGTCTGGTGGGCATCACCCAGCTTCAGGAGACCATTGAGGCGGTGCAGACCACCTTCAACCCCAATCTGAAGGTGCTGGGCATTCTGATTAACAAGTACAATCCCCGTCTGACCCTGTCCCGAGAGATTCTGGACCTGGCGGAGGAGGTGGCCCAGCAGCTGGACACCAAGGTTTTCGACTCCAAGGTCCACCGGGGGGTGGGCGTGGCGATGGCCCCTGCCCACGGACAGAGCGTTCTGACCTACCAGCCAAAATCCAAGCCGGCTCTGGACCTTCAGGCCATTGTGGACCTGGTAGGCGGCGATAAGTTTGCCGCCCCGGAAAAGAGCAAGGGCTTCTTCAGCGCATTGTTCAAGTAAAGGAGTGTTTTTTCATGGCCAAAAATGACAAGTCGAAATCCACCAAGACCTCCCATGTGATGAATCTGGTCCGGCGGGGCCGCGAGCCCGCTCCCGCCGAAGAGGCCGCCGCCCCGGCTCCGGCCCCGGACGCCCCCGCCGCGCCCGTGCCCACCCCTCCCGGTCCTCCTATTATCTCCTCTATCGGAGCGGACGCCGCCGCCTCCGCTCAGATCAAGGACGCGCTTGAGGACGCCCTGGCCCGGGAGCTGGAGCCCCCCGCCCCGCCGGAGCTCCCTGTACAGGCCGCTCCAGAGCTGGAGCCGGAGCCCGCGCCGGTACCTGCTCCGGCCCCACAACCGGAGCCACAGCCTGAGCCGGAGCCCGTACCAGTATCGGCCCCTCCGGCCTCTGTTCCCCTGACCTCCGCCCACCCGGACGAGGAGGCCACCGAATACATCAATGTCATGCAGTACCTGGTGGACGAGAAAGCGGAAAAATATGTGCAGATGTTTGGTCTGTGCTCCTGCTCCCGGTGTCTTGCCGATGTAAAGGCGCTGGCGCTCAACCATCTGCCCCCCAAATATGTGGTCATGGGAGAGGGAGACCGTATTCCCAAACTCACCTTTTACGAGGGGCGGTTCAGTAGCGACATCACTGCCCAGCTCATCAATGCCTGCAAGCAGGTTATGACTCGCCCCCACCACACCCGGTAGACCTCTGTATGCTCTGCCTTCCCGCCTCTGCCGGGGCGGGAAGTGTTTTTCAGCGCAAAAAGGTTCGGCGTCTGCACGCCGAACCTTTTCTTTTTTATACGTTGGGGGCGCCTGCGCCAGCCTCCGCTTCGTCTGGAAGCTGTCCGGCATAGGGGTTGGTCAGCTGCTCCCACAGAGTATTCACATTCTCCATACAGATGAAGTAGATGCTGGTCATCATGTTGCTTGGGATTCCCAGCTGACCAGACAGGGACGTGATCTTATCCCAGTCGGCAGCCTCATAGCTGAGCACCAGATCGTAGAGCATTCCGCACCGGCCCTCATGCTTGAGGAGGGCGTTTTTGATCTGATCGTTGACCGGAACCTCGCTGAGGATCTCCTCCAGGGGGGCGGCAATCAGATAGTTCAGGGTAGAGAACATCCCCATCAGGTAAGCCTCAGACTTGGAAATGGGCATATTTTGGGCGTGGTTCATCAGCTCGCTGCAAAAGTTTGCCCGCAGGAAAGAAATCTTCAAAAACTCCTCAGAGCTTGCGTCCATCTCGCTCTCCGCGTTGCTGGCGCTGAGCAGGTAAATCCACTGCTTCAGCTGACCCAGGCCCAGGGTCATGATGGCCTGGGTGATGGTCGTCGCCCGGTGCCGCAGGGCAAAATAGGCCGAGTTCACCATCTTCAACAGACCATAGGTCAAGCTGGCGTCGGCGGCAATCAGCTGCTCGATCTCCTCCACATTGGGCTCATCCCGGGTCACCGCCACCATCAGACGGAAGAAGTTGCTCTGGATGTAGGCGCTGCTGTGGGCCTTGGTGGTCAGCTTCTCTGCCACATAGGGACCCTCCAGGGCGTCGGCCCCCATCTGGACTGCCTTCTCATAGAGCTCCGGGCTGTCGATATTGGTCACAATGCACTTTTTGTTCATGCTGTGCCCAATCTCCATAATGTTGCTGATGTTGGCGTCGGTGGCCGTTTTGACATTGATTTTGATGTAGTCAATACCGTCCAGAAGGGCCAGATACCGGGGGGCAAACTGGAACTCATTGACCGCGATCCGATACCCCTCCTTGGCGTACTGCTGGACAAAGTGCATCGACAGGGGGTGGATAATCACGCTGTCGTCAATCTGGATAACCAGCTCATTTTTGTCAAAGAGCCTAGGCGTCTTTTTCATCAAGAGCATGGTGGTGAAGGTCATGAAATTCCGTGTGCCCTTCAGTGCCTTCGTGGAGTTCTGGGTCAGGAAGGTATAGATGGTATCAGCCGCAGCAAACTCCGCAGAGGAATTGCTGTTGTCTCCGCTGAAGGCCTGATTTTCGCCGTAATATAGGATCTCGTACCCCAAGATCATCCCTTCGGCATCCTTAATCGGCTGCCGGACAATATACTTGCTGCTCATAGCTGCTCTCCTGTTCTCCCTCTTCCTTACAGCCCCTCGCGGGCCAGCAGGCGGTCGATGACGCCCACCAGATGTCCGATCTCCGGCTTACTCATCTGGTCGTCCGCGCCCAGCTCCTTACCCTTCAGACGCATCTCTTCCGTAATCAGAGAGGAGAAAATGATGACGGGGATGCTCTTCAGCTGCTTGTCATCCTTAATCAGCTTGGTCAGGCGGTGGCCATCCATCTGAGGCATTTCAATATCAGTAATGACAATCGCCACCTTCTGACGCAGGTCCTCTAAATTCCGGTAGGTCTGGAGGCGGTTCCACAGCTCCTGTCCGTCGGGAAACATGGTGACATTCACATAGCCGGACTTGTGCAGGGACTCCTCGATCATCTTGCTCAGCAGCACAGAGTCCTCCGCCACAAGGATGGGGGCCTCCCGGCGCTCCCGGTATCCCAGCTTGTCAATTTCAGAAATCTGGATGCTGGTCTCCGGGGCGATCTCCGCCACAATCTTCTCAAAGTCCAGAATTGTGACCAGATCCTCGCCGCATTGGGCAATGCCAGTGGCAACGCCCTCTTCTCCGCCGGAGACCGTCTTATCCGGTTTCTGGATGTTCCGCCAGGAGATCCGGCTAATTCCCACCACCGTGTGAACCCGGAAGGCGATGTCCACCTTGTTAAAATTGGTGATAATAAACAGGTCCTTGGGCCCCTTCTCGCCGGACGTCTTGAGGAGGTACTGAGGAAGGTCCACCACGGTAAGAACGGTATCCCGGGGCTTGAAAATCCCCTCTACCGCAGGGTGGGCATGGGGCATGGGCTTCACCGGAGCAGAAACCAGAATCTCCTTCACCTTGGCCACGTTGATTCCATAGAGATTCCCGTTGATGGTAAACTCCATAACCTCAATCTCGTTGGTGCCTGACTCTAGCAGAATGCCCCTTTTGTCTTCTTCCAGCATTTCCGAACGCTCCCTTCAATACAATTCTCAAATGCAGCTGCGCCGGACTGCGTCCTCATTTGAGTGCGGCGCTTCAAGGCGCCGGGCCGTCTCGCGGCCCAAACGGCAGGATGGTCTATATAATCAGCTCCGGCCGTCCATAGCAGCGGATACAGGCCAGACCTGTATTCACATCGAAGAGCAATGTGCGGGCCACGGACCCCCCCACGTCCTCCTTCAGCAGCCGGATGCCCTCCTTCTTCAGGTTCATGTGGACGCTGTCAATGTTCCGCTGTCCAATGTTCCCAAGGGCCCCGCTGCTCTCGAACATCTTCGCCCCTCCGGCGATCTTTGCGGTCAATCTGGCACGGGAGGCCCCCTTGGCCTCCAGCTGCTTCACCGTCTCCCGAATTCCTGTGTCAGCGTACTTCATGGGATTTTTGCGCCCTGGCTCCATATTCAGCGGCAGCATAATATGGATCAGCGCCCCCAGCTTCAGCTTCGGATCCTGGAGACAGATTCCAATGCAGGAGCCCAGTGCGTATGTAACCAACATTCCCGTGCCCTGGGCCATCTTCATATCCGCAATCCCAATTTTCAGCTTGTCATCCATCGCTTACGCCCAGCTTCCTGAATAAAAGGTTAAGAGACCGGATATCCGGCGACAGGAGGAGCCTACAGGGGACCTCCTGTCTTTCATAGACAAAGTTGCCGCCAATGGTCATAATATAGTCGGACTGTCCACCGTATTCCGCCATCGGGACCGCCAGGATCGCTCCCTGCATATCCACCGTGAAGGCGGGAACCGTCAAATTCACGTCGATGCCGGCCAGACCGCTCAGAGCATTGATGAAAGTGGAAATCATGATGTTTCCGACCTCAATCAGGGCAGAATTTTCCATCTCACTGAGCTGGCTGTAGTCCTCTATTTTCTTTTCCAGAATGCTGTCCAGCACCAGATTTACAAAATCCAGCTGCTGCACCGACAGCATGATTCCGCTGATCTGTCCGCTCAGCTTCACCAGGACGCCGGCAGTAATCTCCTCGGGGCCGCCAATCCAGTCAATCGCCTCATTGTACTCCATGATGCGGACCTCGGGCAGGGTGATACTCACCGGCCGGCCCAGCATCTGAGACAGGGCAGTAGCTGCGTTGCCGGTTCCGATGCTTCCCAGCTCCCGCAGGGTGTCCAGCTCTAAAGAGCTGAGCTCGTCATAGCTTTTGATGTCCATATCATCTTCTCCTATCAGCTGCGCAGGCTGTTAATTGTTGTCTCAACTTCATCAGAGGTCTGCACCATTTTCAGCGCCAGACCATAGGCCCGCTGGGCCTCAATAACTTTACTCAACTCCTCAGCCAGGTCCGTATTCGACATTTCCACATAGCTTTGAATCAGCTTGCCGTCTCCGATCCGCAAATCCCCGTTCTTCTCAATGGGGAGCACCCGGGTATCCCGCCGATAATCCATACCGTCGTAGTTGATATAATCAAAAATCCCGATGGGCAGCTCCTCCTGGGAGTTTGTGACCTCAATCAGGCCGCCCTCCTGGCTGAGGACGAAGCGGCCCTGTCCGTCGGACAGGCAGAACACCGGCTCCAGAATCGGCCGGCCCTCCTCGTCCACCTCGTTTCCGGGGCGCATATACTCGGACATTTTGAACGCGCCGTTCCGGGTGAAAGAAATTTCCCCTGTGCTCAGGTCTGCCAGAGCAAAGAAGCCATCTCCCTCGATCATATAGTCAAAGGGGCGGCCAGTAAAGCCGGGAGTTCCCTGGGAGAAGTCGGTAGAGGTCATCAGCATCCGGGTTCCCACGCCATAGGGCTGCTCGTCGTCCACAATGGCCCGCATATTTTGGAACATCAGCTCGGTAAAGCGAGCCTTGTTGGCCTTAAAGCCCATGGTGTTCACGTTGGCAATGTTGTCCCCATGGACATTCAGGTGCCGCAGCTGCTGGTGGGCGCCTACCGCGCCGATATAAAAGGATTGATTCATCTCTCAATCGCCTCCTCATTGCAGCCGGCCCACGTCAGAGGCGGCTCTGCCCATCATCGTATCGTACATCCGGGTCACCTGGGCGGCGCTTTGCAATGCCCGCTGAGCGGTGAGCATCTCGGTCATCTGGCGCACCATGTCCGTATTGGACCGTTCCAGATACTTCCAGTGGACCAGCGGATTCTCCACCCTCTCTGCCCCGTTGCCGGTAAACATCCCCTGGTCATTGCGCTCCAGCTGGTCATAGTCGGCAAAGTCATAGACCCCCAACTGTCCCAGGTACTGTCCATCCTCGGTGTAGATCCGGCCCTGGTTATCCGCCTCAATCTTGTCGGTCATCAGCTGGATGGGCTGATTTTCAATGTCCATCACCCGTCCCTGGGTGGGAAAGCACAGGTAGCCCTCGTTATCCAGAGAGAAGCTCCCCGCCCGGGTATAGACAATCTCGCCATCGTCCCGCTGTACGGCAAAAAAACCGGTCCCCTCAATGGCAAAGTCCAAGGGAATGTTGGTGGGCTCCGGGATACCCTGGTCATAGTTGATGGTTACCTCGCTGGGGGCCCGGATATAGCTCTGCTGGCCAATCTGGACGTAGTCCTTCTTCTCGTTCCCCGCCCGACTGTACATCACCTCGTCGAAGGTGCTGGCCGTATACCGGTTCTCCTTATAGCCTGCGGTGGATACATTCACCAGGTTGTTGCCCACAATATTCAGATTCTGCTGCTGGGTAATCATACTGGAGGTCAAATTATAGAAGCCCTTAAACAATCTTATCCCTTCTTCCGCTTTTTGTGGCGTTTGGGCGCCGGAGCACCGCTCATATAGGTGTTCATATAGTCCCGCAGCTTCTGGATGGCCCGGGTATGAATTTGAGAAATGCGGGGCTCGCTGACCATCATCACCTGTGCAATCTCCTTCATGTGGAGGTTCTTTTCATAGTAGAGGGAGAGGACGATCTGCTCGTTCTCCTGGAGGGTTCGGATCCCGGCCGCCAGGGTCTCCTGGAGCTCCTGATCCTGAAGAAATACCTCGGGCTGGCTCTGGATGTCCTCTGAGGGAACCTCGAACCGGTAGCCGTCCTGGTCCCGGGAGTCCATCAGCGCATCCAGGGAGAGGGTGTTGCTCAGGGCCACCCGTGAGGCCTCCTTCTGGTACTTCTCCACGGAAATTTCCAGCCGCTGGGCCACCTCCTCATCGGTGGGGAACCGGCCCAGCTCGTTGGACAGGTCGGACACGGCCTGGTCAATCTCCCGTCCCCGCTGCCGGACGTTCCGGGGCAGCCAATCCTGCTTTCGGGCCAGGTCAATGACCATCCCCCGAATACGTTTGGAGACATAGGTTTCAAACTTGATGCCCTTGCTGGGGTCAAATTTGTCAATGGAGCTGAGAAGGGTCAAAATTCCCTCGCTGACGATGTCGTCCACCTGGGCAAAGCTGCTGTACACCCCCCGGATCTGAAGGGCAGCGCTTTTAATCAGCCCCTCATACCGCAGGACCAGCGGCCATTTCAGCTCCTCGTCCCCGGTCTGCTTATAGGCCAGAAGGAGGTCAGCTGTCTCCATCGCCTCAATCTCCTGGGGTGTGTAGTGCCGCCGTTCCACTGCCGCTGCCTCACCGCTCATGTGCCCACCGCCCTTCGGCCTGCTGGCGCCTCCGCTGTGATGTTGCCCAAGGCCTGGATTTGAACGCTGCTGGTAATCTCATTGAAGGAGAGGACGTAGACGTTGGGATAGAACTGGGTAATCATTTTGCTGAAGTAGCCCCGGATTACCTGGCTGACCAGGATGACCGGCGTCTGGGACAGGTCGCTGAATTTTTTCAGATGCTCGGCCAGCTGAGACACAATCTGCTGCATGAGATCGGGGCCCATAGCCAGATAGATGCCCTGCTCGTTCCGGGTGAGGGAGGAGATGATCCGCTTTTCCATCTCGGCATCCAGCGTGACCACACGGAGCTGTCCATCCTCGCAGAAGCGGCGGGTTATGGTTCGGGCCAGTGCGCCCCGGACCTGTTCCACGGTCATGTCGATATCCCGTCCCTGGGCGATGGAGTCCACCGCTGTCTCCAGGATAGTAGCCAGGTCCTTGATGGGAACCCCCTCCTGGAGGAGATTTCGGAGGATTTTCTCCAGCGTGGCGTAGGAGACTACATTGGGGACTGCCTCCTCCACCAGCTCGGGCGCTGTCCGCTTCAGGTTCTCCACCAGTTGAATGGTCTCCGCCCGGTTCAGCAGCTCAAAGGCGTGCTTCTTCACTGTCTCGGACAGGTGGGTCAGCATGACCGTCATGGGGTCAATAACGTTGTAGCCATAAATCTCGGCCATCTCCTTGTTCTCCGGCAGAATCCACCGGGAGGGGATGCCGTAGGCCGGCTCAATGGTCTCAATGCCGTCAATCTCTCCCAAGGGGTTGGGGGGCTCCAGGGCCAGGTAGTAATCCACCAGGATCTCACCCCGAGCTACTTCCTCGCCCTTGATGCGGATGACGTACTGGTTGGTTCCCAGGGCTGAGGAGTCATGGAGCCGAATGGACGGGAAGACAAAGCCCATATCCTGGGCATACTGCCGGCGGAAAATGACGATACGGCTGATGAGCTTGCCGCCGTGGCTCTCGTCCACCATGGGGATGAGGCTGTAGCCAAATTCCATCTCCACAGGCTCCACCGCCAGCAGGGAATAGACGTTGTTGATATCCTTGTAGTAGTCGCTCTCACTGGGGGCGGCCTCCTCTGGCGGGGGCGCCGCAGCTGCCTCCGCCGCCGCGGCCTCCTCGGTCTGCTGGCGCTCCATCTGGCGGCTGATATAGAAGCCGGCGGCCAGCAGCACTCCGCCGCCTGCAATCAGCGGGATAGTGGGTGTTCTGGGGATGGCAGCCAGGAAAACCAAAATCACGCCAGTGGTCATCATGGCCCGGGGCTGGGCCTTGAACTGGCCCAGCACATCCATGTTCAGGCTGCCCTCAGACACCGACCGGGTGACAATCATACCGGTTGCGGTGGAAATCATCAGGGCGGGGAGCTGGGACACCAGGCCGTCGCCGATGGTGACAATGGAGTACCGTGTCAGGGCGCTGGCAAACTGCCCATGGTTCATGAAGATCTCGATAATCACGCCTCCGATAAAGTTGATCATAGTGATGATCAGAGACATGATGGCGTCGCCCTTAACGATCTTGGTTGCGCCGTCCATGGCGCCGTAGAAGTCGGCCTCCTTCTGAATCTTGGCCCGGCGGACACGGGCCTGCTGCTCGTCAATCAGGCCGGAGGACAGATCGGCGTCAATGGCCATCTGCTTGCCAGGCATGGCGTCCAAGGTGAAGCGGGCGGCCACCTCGGCCACGCGCTCGGCGCCCTTGGTAATCACGATAAACTGCACCAGCACGATAATCAGGAAGATGACCACGCCGATAACAATATTTCCGCCGGTAATCAGCTCGCCGAAATTTTGGATGACCTGGCCGGCATAACCGCTGCGGAGAATCAGCCGGGTACTGGACACGTTCAGGCCCAGGCGGAACAGGGTGGTAATCAGCAATAGGGATGGGAAAATGGAAAATTCCAGCGCCTCGGTGATGTTCATGGTGATCATCAGGATCATGATAGCCAGACCGATGTTGACGATCAACAGAAAGTCCAGCAGAAACTCGGGCAGCGGAATCACCAGGAACAGGACGACGACCACCACGAAGAGCGCTATGATATTGTTAAGGATTCGTCTCATGTGTCATCACTTCCTGGCACTTGCCTTTGCCGGACCAACAAGGACCGGGACGATGCTATTTCACGATTTGCTTTTTATCATTCAGACGGAAGATGTAGACCAGAACATCGGCCACTGCGCCGTACAGCTCGGGGGGAATCTCCTGGTCCACCTCGGCTTGAGCATAGAGGGCCCGGGCCAGGGGAACGTTCTCAATCACCGCAATGTGATGCTCCTCGGCCATCTTCACAATGCGCAGAGCCAGGGCGTCCTGCCCCTTGGCCATCACCACGGGGGCGTCATCCTGCTCCGGGCGGTACCGCAGCGCCACAGCAAAGTGGGTGGGGTTTCGGATGACCACGTCGGCCTGTGGTACCTGCTGCATCATTCGCTGCCGGGCCCGTTCCCGCTGAATCTGCTTGATCTTCCCCTTCACCTGGGGGTCGCCTTCCATCTGTTTGTATTCCTCTTTAATTTCCTGCTTGCTCATTTTCAGCTGCCGCTCGTAGTCCCACCACTGATAGAGGAAATCCATGGCGGCCAAAGAAATAAAGGCAATCGCAATGCGAACAACCATTCCCATGGCGGAGTCCGCCAGGTGTACGCAGGCTGCGGAAATATCGGTGTAGATATACCGGGAGCTCTCGTGGAACATGTCCAGCAGGCTCAGGTAGATGATAATCATCAGCACCGAGATTTTCAGGATACCCTTCAGCGCCTCAATCACGCTGCGCAGAGAAAAGAGGCGTTTAAAGCCCTGAAGCGGGCTGATGCGGTTAAACTTCGGTTTAATGGACTCGCCGCTGACCAGAAATCGGGTCTGGGCAAAGGTGGCCGATACAGCACACAGCACTGTAACCGCTAAAATGGGCCCCACAGTTTTCAGCAGCACCAGCAGCCCTTGAATTGCCAGCTCGCTGAGCTGGCCAGTGAGCTCCGTCATCGGCTGGCTGGCCAACTGAAAGCAGAAGGTCAGGAACCGCGCGGTCTGCTCAACGAAGGAGCCCAGCATCATCCAGAGGGCGGCGCAGGAGCCAATCAGGGTGGCCACTGCCACTGCATCCTTGCTGAGGAAGACATTGCCCTTTTTTCGCTCGTCTCTTCGCTTTTTCGGTGTCGCTTTTTCGGTTTTGGAACCTTCGGCCATGGGCGCATCCCCCCTTGAGCCGTATCCGCTGCCCGCTCTATCCCATCAGAGCCAGCAGTTCACTCAATCTGTCCAGCATAGCAATTTCCGCCTGGAGCAGAAACTCGCCAAAGGGGATCATCAACAGGAACAGAAGCGCCAGACCAATGATGATTTTCAATTCCAGGTTAATGGCAAATACGTTGATTTGGGGAATTACCTTCATCAGGATTCCCATGCCCAGCTGGGCAATCAGCTCCGCAGCCAGAATGGGCATACACAGCTTGATGCCCAATACGCTGCACTCCACAAACAGCTCCAGCATGGCGCGGTAGACCTGGGGCCCCAAAGATACGCTGCCGAAGGCCACAATCCGCCCGGAGGTGAGGATAATCCGCAGCAGGGTGTGGTGTCCATAGCCCGCAAAGAACAGCATGGTCATCAGCACATTCAGCTGAGAGCCTGTCACCGACATGTTGGCCTGGGCCCCGGGGTCATAGGTCTGGTTCATGGTCATACCCATCTGGGTGTCCACGACGCTGCCGGTGAGCTGGGGGATATAGAAGAAAAAGTTCACCACCATCCCCAGGAAAAAACCCACGGACAACTCCAAAAGCAGGCGCAGTCCCATTTCCAGGATTCCGCCGGGGACCTCGGTCCGCTGGCCGGAGATGGAGTAGGCAAACAACGACAGCATCAGGATAAAACCGCTGCGGAAGATGGCTGGAATACCTCTCCGGCCCAGAATGGGGTTGAAGAGCATACAGCCAGTGATGCGGGCTGTGATATACAGGAACAGGGTCAGCTCCGCCCAATCAATCATGGGGTTACCTCGTTAACTGGCGATCAGGGAAAAAATTTCTCTGGTGTAATCCAAAAGGGTGTCCAGCATCCAGCCGCCCCCCACCAGAAGGACGGTCATCACCACCAGCACCTTCAACACAAAGCCGATGGTCTGCTCGTGAATCTGGGTTACGGCCTGGAAAACAGCCACCGCCACGCCTACCAGCATACTGAGAATCAGCAACGGTCCGCCCAGCTTGATGGCCACGCCTACCGCGGACCGGAGCAGGTCCATCACCTCTGAAACGTCCATACGACTCTCCTTCCTCCCAGGCTAATTGACCGACTGAACCAGATTGGAGAACAGAAGGTCCCAGCCGTTGACCGAAATGAACAGCAGTAGCTTGAAGGGGGTGGAGATCATAGAGGGCGGCAGCATTACCATACCCATGGACATCAGGGTGCAGGAGACCACCACATCGATCAGCAAAAAGGGGATATAGAGGAGAAAGCCGATCATGAAGGCCTTTTTCAGCTCGCAGGTCATAAAGGTGGGGACAATGATCCGCATGGGCAGCTCCATAGCCCCCGCCCGGTCGGTGGGAGAGGTCATGTGGGCCAGATCGCAGTACATCTCCAGGGTACTCCACTCGGTGTTGTCCAGCATGAAGTCCTTCAAGGGGACCGCAGCCCGTTCCACAAACTCGACCTCGCCGATTTCATCCTCCATATAGGGCTCCAGGGCCTCCGTTTGAATCCGGGAAAATGCGGGATTCATGGTCAGCAAGGTCAGAAAGAGGGCAATTCCTACCAAGACCAGGTTCGGCGGCGTCTGCTGGGTGCCCATGGCCGTGCGCAAAAAGGACAGGGAGATGATATACCTGCCAAAGGAGGTCATGACCACCAGCAACGAGGGGAGAAGGGCAATCAGCGTGGTGAGGAAGAGGACTTCCAGAACACGAACGCTGTCGCCGTTTATATTGATCAGACCATCCTGCATTGCCGGTTCACCTCTGCCTCTTCTGCTGGAGCATGGTCCGCAGGGCCTCGCCAAAGTCGGGAGGCGTCTGCTGGCCCTGGGCGCCCGGCCAGGACTCCGCTTCTTCCTTGGTAAATTCCGCCAGGGCGGAGATGGACGACGGGGTGATGCCCAGAAGAAAATACCGCTCCCCCGCCTTCACCAGCACAAGCTGCTGCTCCCTGCCCAGAGCCAGCCGGGCCAGCACATGTAGCTGCTCCGTCCCTCTGGCTGCGCTGAACAGGCCCATTCCGCCCCGCCCGGCCGCATACCGGGTGAACCAGTAGGCCAGCCCAACGATCAGGACGACACAGACAAGCATCCACAGCAGGGAGAGCCAGCTGTCGCTCCCTGTCATGTTCGATCAGGGAGCACCCAGAATGGAGGTCACCGTCTTCAGCACCCGGTCGGCCTTAAAGGGCTTGACAATAAAGTCCTTTGCGCCGGAACGCACGGCGTCCATTACCATGCTCTCCTGGCCCATGGCGGAGCACATGACCACCTTGGCGTCTCCATCCTTGGCCCGGATGGCCTTCAGGGCCTCCAGTCCGTCCATGTTGGGCATGGTGATGTCCATGATGACCAGATCGGGTCCGATCTCACTAAACTTCTCCACGGCGTCTGCGCCGTCCACCG
Source organism: Lawsonibacter sp. (assembly GCA_022791995.1). Classification (GTDB taxonomy): domain Bacteria; phylum Bacillota; class Clostridia; order Oscillospirales; family Oscillospiraceae; genus Lawsonibacter. Next base: position 9,654 of record JAAWAD010000074.1, on the reverse strand, counting down.
CTTCGAACAGCTCAGTATAGCCGTTCTTGCTCAGGGTGTCCTTAATCATTTTACGCATGAAGGCGGCGTCGTCAACTAACAAAATTTTCTTGGACATGATTGAACCATCCTTTTTCATTTACTTGTGTTCTCTGCCATTGCTCCGCAGAGGGGCGTTTATTTTTTCGCCAGCAGCTCCAGGCCGGGGTTCTGGACAATTTCCGTAATCCGCACACCGAAGTTGTCCTCTACCACCACCACGTCGCCCCGGGCAATGCACTTGCCGTTGACGAACAGGTCCACCTGATCGCCGGCCAGCTTATCCAGCACCACCAGCGAGCCCTTGGAGAACTCCAGGATATCCTGGACCTTCCGCCGGGTTCGGCCGATTTCCACCGTCACCTGGAGGGGGACCTCCATGATAAGCTCCAGGTTCTGGGCCTGCTCCTTGCCGATTTTCTCCGCCACGTCCATCTCCTTCATGGGGAGGGGTTTGGTGGCGATGACCTTCGGCTCAGGCGGCGCGGGGGGCTCTGCCGCAGGCTGGGGCGGATAGGGGTAGGGGTAGGGCGGATAGTACATGGGAGGGTATCCCATATAACCGTTGGAGAAGGGAGCGCCCTCCCCGCCGGGGGCCGGATAGGGGGGCATCTGCCCCACTGTCATTCCGGGCGCACTGGGCATCTGGGCCGCTGGTGCAGAAGGCGCGGGGGCGGGAGCCGGTGCCGGGGCGGGGGCTGGCGCAGGAGCAGGGGCTGGGGCAGGAGCAGGGGCGGGAGCCGGTTCCGCCTCCATACCGCCGGACAGCATCCGCTCAATCTCCTCCTGGCTCATCATCCGGTTGCTGCCGCCGGAAGGCTCCGGCTCGGGCGCCGGGGCAGGCTCTGCTTCCATACCTCCAGACAGCATACGCTCAATCTCCTCCTGGCTCATCATCCGATTGCTGTCACCAGCGGGCTCGGGCTCTGGGGCAGGGACGGGAGCCGGCGCGGGCGCAGAACCGCCTGCGGCCTCCAGATTGACCTCGTCCTCCAGTCCCAGTCCCTTCAGCAGCTCCCGGGCCAGCTCAATGGACATGATGTTCATGAACTCGCTCTCCAGCGCGTTCTCAATCTTCAGGGCAAAATGGACAATGACGACAGTCTCTGCCCCCTTGGGCATGTGTTCATCCTTAAAGGCGTCCAAATCATCCAGCTCGAAGGGCTCTGGGGTGGAGATATCCACCCGGAACCCCAGGAAGTCCGACATTGCAGTGGCTGCTGAGCCCATCATCTGGTTCATGACCTCGCACACACAGCTGATGGTCAGCTCGTTGAGTTCAAATTCCTCCTCCGGCGTCTCTGCGCCCATGAGGATGTCCACGATCACCTTGACGTCGCTCTTCTTCAGCAGCATAATATTGCCGCCTTCCAGGCCCTCGACGTACTTGATCTCCACCCCCATGGCCGGTTCCAGGTTGCCCAGGGAGAAGTCCTTGACCTTCACCACCGTCACCGTCGGGGTGGTGATATCCACCCGATGGTCCAGCATATTGGATACGGCGGTGGCCGAGGAGCCAAGGCTGATATTCATCATTTCGCCGAGGGCGTCTATGGCCATCGCGCTGAAAAGTTCCCTCTCCATCCTGTGTTACTCGCTCCTTTGCTCGGCCTGATAGCAAACCTCGTCTATCTTGACCGCCATATTTTTCTTATACGTGCCGATGCGTCCGCTGAACCACTGGTAGCCCCCGATTTCCAGGAAGATGGGGGCGTCCTTGGGCCGGCCCAGGTCCACCACGTCGCCCACGGCCAGGTGGTAGATGTCGCTGAGGAACAGCTGGGTATCCCCCAGCTGGGCCACAATCTCCAGACTGGAATCCCGCAGCTTGTCGAAAATCTCCTCGGAGTTGTCCTCGCTGTGGATTTTCCGTCCCGGGTTCTCCAGACTCATCTGGGCAAAGACGTTGGTCAGCAGGGTCCCTGGAAGAATCAGGCTCATGCGGCCCTCGCTGTCCTCCATCAGGATTTTCATGTCCACGATGACGATGGTCTCGTCCAGGCCCAACAGCTGCACCAGGGTGGGGTTGACCTCGGTTCTGGTGTAGGTAAACTTCAGGGCGATGTAGTTTTCCCAGCTGCTGCCCATCACGTTTATCATGTCCTCCACCAGGGTCTCATACAGCTGGAGCTCCAGGTCGGTATAGGTGTAGTCATAGGGGATTTCGTCCCCCACGCTGCCCTCTCCGCCCATCATCCGGTCCATCATGGTCAGGGCCGTATGTCTGGCCAGGTAGAACATCACAGGCGGCTGGTCCTCGTTGCCCTTCAAATCCACCTCTGCTATGGCAAGCACGTCGCCTTCGGTCAAAGCATTGGAGAATTCAAAATACTTCTGCTCCTCGATGCTCTCCAGGGAGACCTCGCAGTTGATGCGCAGCAGGCCGTTCAGCCGGGAGCTGATCAGCCGGCTGTAGTTTTCAAAAATGCCGTTGAGCATCTTGATGCGGTCCTTGGTGAACTTCCGCGGACTGCTGAAGTCATATTTTCGATATTTCTTCTCCGGCGCTTTTTCCTCTGGCGGCTGGTCGCCGCCGCTGTTAAAGGCGCTTAGAAGGGCGTCAATCTGACTTTGGGATAGGACTTCTGACATAGCTTTTCTCACCCGCCCTTGCAGATGTCACTTCACTGCGTTGTAATAGTTTCATAGTGCTGAATGGAATCGCCCAGTTCCTCCTCCAGGTTCCGGCCGCTGACGATCATCTCCACCCGGCGGTTTTTGGCCCGTTCCTCCGCCGTCGCATTGGAGGCGATGGGGTGCCACTGGCCCAGGCCCTCGCTGATCAGCTTGGCCGGATCCAGAATTTCCCGATCGGTGTGTTCCTGAATATAGATGACCACATTGGTGGCCCGTTCGCTGGCCAGACGCCGGTCCCCGGGAATGGGGTTGGGCGCGTTGGCGGTGGCCTGGGCGGTGTGGCCCTGGACCCGCACGTCGTCGATGGCGAAGGCCGCGCCGGAGAGCACCTCGCCCACCTTGTCCAGGATGGGGTAGCTGGCCGGAAGGATATAGGACTTATCCGGGTTGAAGAAGGTGGTCTCGCTGAAGGTGACGTACACCTTGCCGTTGTCCGTCGTCACGCTGATGGAGTTGGACAGCCCCTCCTCCTCGGCATAGTGCTTGATGGCCTGATACAGCTGCTCGATAGCGAGGTCGATATCCTCCTGGGTCTCCTCCAAGGGGTCGGGGGTGGGCACGGCGGAGGGGTCGCCGCCCTGGCTCTCCAGGTCGGCGTTGGGGCCGTCGGTACCCGGGGTCGCGGTGGGCGTCTGGGACGCCCGGGGGTTGAAGCTGGTGACAATGGCCCGCCACTTCTCCTCGCTGATGGTGGACATGGAGTAGAGCAAAACGAAGAAGCACAACAACAGAGTCACCATGTCGCCATAGGTGTCCATCCAGTTGGCGCCGCCGCCGCCTTTTTTCTTTTTCATACCGTCCTCCCTTGCGGCTTACCTGCGCCGCCGGGTGTTCAGAGGGACTCAGCCCTCGCCGCTGCTGGTCATGGCCGCAGCCCGCTGCTTCTGGCTCATGTAGGTCAACAGCTTTTCCTTCAAAAACTTGGGGTTCTCGCCGGACTGAATGGACATGATGCCCTCTACAATAATCATCTTGCAAAGGACCTCTTCGCTGTCCCGCATCCGCAGGTTGTTGGCGATGGGAGAAAAAACCATGTGAGCCAGGATACAGCCGTACAGGGTGGTAATCAGGGCCACGCCCATATCCTTGCCGATGGAGCTTGCGCCGTCCCCCGACAGGCTCATACTGCGCAGCATGTTAATCAGACCCACCAGGGTACCGATCATGCCGAAGGCGGGGGCCACAGCGGACCCCTTGTCATAGAGGCTGGCGGCGTCCTCGTGCCGGGCGGACATGCAGTTGATGTCGTTTTCCAGGATGGCCCGCACCTTGTCCGGGTCGTTAGCGTCCACAATCAGCATAATGGCCTGCTTGAAGAAGGGGTCCGTCTGCTGGTTAGCCTTCTCCTCCAGGGACAGAAGGCCATTCTTCCGGGCGGTCTGGGCCAGATCCACCAGCTGCTCGATATACTGCATGGGGTCGTTCTTCTTCGCGTTGAGCATAATGCCCATGTGCTTGGGGATGTTCTTCAAAATCGACCCGGGGAAGCTGGCCACCACGATGGCTACCGAACACCCGATGACGATAAAGATACTGGAGATGTCGAAGAAGTTCAGCACCGCAGTGGGGGTGAAGGTGAAAACCTCCGCCGGCGGCTCCGCGAAGATGTCGATGCCCACCATCATGCCCAGCAGCATGACCACAAAGGACGCAATCAAACCGACAATGTATGTAATATTCATTCCTGCGCTCTACCTCCAGACTTGGGCAAGCAAGCCGTCTCAGCCCTCAGCCCTGCCGCTTGTCAACAAGCGTGATTTCTCTGTGAATGTCCATAACCTTTGCGTTGTACTCGGCAATTTTATCAATGATCTCTTCCGCGGTCTCGCGGACGAGGTAATAGTCGCGGTTCATCATCACGATTTTGGATTCCGGGATAAACTCGATGTACTCAATTTGCAGATGGTTGACCAAAAACTTTTCATGGTTGCGTTTTGTCAGTAGAATCATGCAGCGGTCCTCCTTATATATCGGACACCGCAGGGGCGGCTTCCCTGCCCTCCCCTACGGATCCGCTGTTTCCGCGCTTCCCTGGTGCTATCAGCGCTTCATGTTGACCAGTTCCTCCAGCATGGAGTCGGTCACGGTGATCACCCGCGTGTTGGCCTGATAGCCGCGCTGGGTCGTAATCATGTTGGCAATCTCCGTCGCCAAATCAGTCTTGGACATCTCCAGTCCGCCCGTCAGCAGAGCGGTGGTTCCGCCGCTGTACAGCTGGGTCCCCTGTGGCAAAGTTGTAAGGTCCGTTCCTGCAACAACAGCCATGCTCTGATTGATTCTCCCCTGGAAACCCTGCACTGGATTATTTAGAGTAAAGCTTGCTGCTGTCTGTAACTTGCCATCTGCATCGAAAACAGGCGGCGTATAGCCGATACCGCTGGCACCTGCTGCATTCTTGTTGCCGTTGATAACATACATGTCTTCATTTAGGCCGCCCAGAGCAGAAACACTTAATTCACCTGCGCCTTTTCCGCACTTGTAGTAGGTATCGCTCAACTGGGTCACGCCATTGGGGTTGGTCACGTTTCCAATCGCAATCGCCCCGATTGTAATAACCTGACTTGTATCCTTCGTTGTGCCTGTAATAATACCAGTCGCGGGGTCAATGCTGATACTGTCAAACTGAGCATAGGAAAAAGGTCTTGCGGCATTAGGTCCTACATTATCAATCAGCTGTCCCTCTTTTAAACTTGGATCATTTGTAACATCCGCCGCTTCTGCAAATTTAGGATAGACGATTGTACCGTCAGTCGCTTGACGCGGCAGCCGGATGGGCACCAGCTGATCGCTGAAAATGGGCTCCGTAACGCCATTGACTGTGGTTGTTCCAATCACCTGGAATCCATACACACATTCACCGGCATAGTTGCAGAGATAGCTGTCAGACTTGAACTCAATGTCGCCCACCCGGGTTAAGGTCAAGCTCTTCAACGTCTCTGAATCGCTGGCATCAATGACGTTCGCCACAGTCTTATTCCCAATGAGGAAAAAGCCATCGCCGTCAATCATGCAGTCCATGGGGCGGCCGGGGGCATAGGTGCCGGTGGACATGTCAATATCCACAGTCGCTAGCTTGGAGCCATAGCCCAGCTGGGAGGGGTTCTTGCCGCCCACGGTAGTGGTGCCGTCGGAACCGCCGGAAATCTGGGTATAGAGAGCGGTGCTGAAAACACCGCGGCCAGCCTTATAGCCGCTGGTGTTGACGTTGGCGATATTGTGTCCAATCACGCTCAGGTTCTGCATATGGGCCTTCAGGCCCGCAATCCCTGCGTACATAGATCCAGTCATACTGTGCAGAGCACTCCTTTCAAATATGCGCCGCCTGGCCCCCGTCAATCGGGCGGGGGCCAAGGACCTCCGAAAAACCGGTCCTGTCCTCTGTAATCTTACAGGAATACGGCGCCGTCAATGTTAGTAAAAACGCTTTCTTTCATTTCCTCTTGTGTAATGGCGGTGATAACCTTGGCATTGGGCACATTGATAATGAACGCCTTTTCCGAATCCATAGCCAGGATGTTGGTAGCGCCCTTGGCCTGGGCCCGAATCACGCTGCCCGCCAGCTGGTCCATCAAATCCGGCGTGACCTGGATACCGCGCTCCTCCGCCCGGGTGATGGCATGCTTGGAGAAGGCCACCCCCTGGGGCTGCGCTCTGTCCAGCTCCTGCCGGAGCATGGCACCAAAGCCGCCCGCCGTCTCTCCCCGTCTGGGAGACGCTGTCTGGGCCGGCAAATGCGGCTGTCCCGATACGCGCTGGATCATCTTGCAGTCACCTCATTTTATCAGCCCACCGCGCCGTTTCCGTCCTTGTCAGGGTCAGGGTCCGTCTCGCTGGGGGGATTGGGATCTGCGGGGTCCTTGGGGTCCGCCGGATCCACGGGGTCTTTGGGATCCTCTGCCGGGTCCTTCGGGTCCTCTGCGGGGTCCTTGGGGTCTGTGGGCTCCACGGGATCGGTGGGCTTGGTATCGGTATCCCCGGGCTTTTCCGGCTCCTTCAGCGACGGCAGCCTTCCGATGGCCATAATGCTGCTCAGGCTGTACACATCGTCTCCAGCAAAGACAACAGCCTGCCCATCGGCCATTCCCGAGCCAGTGATTGTGACCACCTTCTCCACCAGTTCGCCGCTGCTGTAATCGCCAATGGTCACTTCCTTGCCCACCATAGAGCTGGCATAGCTCATAATGGAGGCCTCGGTCATGTTGGTCATGGCGGTAATCATCTGCATCTGGACCATCTGGTTCAGCATGTCAGAGGGGTCAGCCGCGTTGTCAATGCCCTGGTTTTGAAGCTGGACCACCATCAGCTGGAGGAAATCGGTCATGTCCAGGCTTGTGTTGTCTTTATTTTTGGTCGTGCTGTGCTTCGCCAGCTTTTGAGTGCCGGCTACGCTGACCAGGTTGCTCAGGTCGGTCATATAGTTGCTCATTTGCGCATCCGCTCCTTTCAGTCGATGTCCCCATCCACCGGGATCAAACCCAGCCGAAGCTGCTGCATGAAGTCCTGGTCCTGCTGGGGGTGGCGCTCCCGGCGCTGTTCCTGCTCCTGCTGCTGGCCGTTCCGGCCCTCGCGGCCCTCATAGCCGTGCTGCTGCTGGCGCTGACTCTCCTCCTGGCGCTGCACCTGGACCTGAACGGTCTCCTGCTGGCGGCTGGCCAGAAGCTCTTGAAGGTTGGATGCGTGCTTCTCCAGCAGGCCCCGGGTCTGAGTACTCTCTGCGCTGAGAGCCACATGAAGGCTGCCGTCCTCCGCCCGTGTGATTTCCACCGTCACCTGTCCCAGATTGTTCGGGGTCAGCTGGATGGTCACCTTGGACTGGCCCTGGTCCAGCGCCTGGAGCACCTGGGTGTTCACCTGGTTTTCCACGCTGGGGGTCTCCTCCAGGACGGGGGCCTCGCCCACCTTGATGGGGGCCGCCTTCACGTCGTGGAACAGAGCCTGGGGCTGGCTGTCCGCCTGGGTCACCTGAACGGTCTCCTCCCCCTCCTGGGTCTGGGGCTGGGCGCCGGCGTCGGTCTGCACCTCCGCTTTCACCTCTGCCTGGGGCGCCTGGGCGGCGGGAATGGCCTCTGTAGGGGACTGGTCCGCCTGGACCTGCTCCGTCTGGGCCTGGGTCTGGGGCTGCGCTACGGTCTGGGGCAGAACCTCGCCCTGGGCGGCCTCTGCCTGCTGGGGCTGTACCGTCTGAGTGTAGATGGCCGTCCCATACTGTGCGGCGGCGTCCTTCTCTCCCATCAGAATGGGAACGCTCTCCCCGTTGGGTCCGGTGGTCACGCCTACGCAGACAACTCCCTCCCCCTCCTCGGTCTGGGGCAGGTACTGATCTGCAAACTGGCTGAGCTCCTCCGGTGTCAGGGGCGCCAGGGTGACGGTCAGCGCAGCCCGCTTCGCCATCTCCACGGGGTCCTCTTCCTCCAGCTCCGTTTCGGCCCCCTCGGGCTTCTCCTGGGGCTTTTCGGCAGTCTCCGTCTTGGGCTGGGTGCTCTGCTCCGGCTTGGCAGACTGGGTCTTCTGGTCCAGCAGCTTCTGGAAGCTCTCCTTGTCGCCCATCAGGGATTCCTTTTTCCCCCCGCCGACCATGGGAACCTTTACCATCGCCTGCTGAATCTTCGCCAGGATATCGCTGTTGTCGATCTGTGCCATTGTGCTGTTTCACCTCCTAAATAATAGAATATCTATTCCAAACGGCGATTTCGCCGATTTGGACCACATTTAAGCGCTGATATTGGCCCGTGCCCGGGCGGAGCTGACAAACTCGTCAATCAGAAGCTCCTCGTCCTTCTGCACCACCTTCTGGTACAGCTCCAGCTTCTTGCCCCGGAGCATCTCCAGGGAGGAGGTCTCCTTTTTGGCCTCCACCACCTGGTCCCGCTTGGCCTCCTCCTGCTTTTGCAGCTCCTCCAGACATTCGGTCTCCTTCTGGATCTCCATCTCCAGCGCCCGCAGACCGTTCTGGTAGAGGGTGGCGTCCAGAATGTTCATTCCCTCCGCCTTCCGCTGCCGGTACTCCGCGTCGCAGTCCCGATAGCGCTGCCAGACAGACTCCAGAATCTCTTCCTGCTGGCGGACCTTGGCCAGAATGGCGGCGTGTTCCCCCTGAAGGGACTCCAGCACCTGCTGCTTGTAGGTCAGCACGGTGTCCAGTGAAAATTTAAACTTCTTCATGCTTCCCCTTCTCTATTTCAGGATTGCTTCCATCTCTTTCAGGGATTGCGTGTAGGAAAATGCCTCGTCTACCTCCTGGGTCAGAAAGGCATTCACCGCGTCAATCTTAGACAGGGCAAAGTCCAGCTTTCGATTGGTGCCCGGCTTGTAGGCGCCGATGGCCACCAGATCCGCGTTTTTTTCGTAGACGCTTAAAATATCCCGGATGCGGGAGGCCAAATGCCGGTGCTCCGGGGAAACAATCTCCACCATCAGACGGGAGATGCTGGCTGATACGTCGATGGCGGGGTAGTGGTTGCCGTTGGCCAGGGCGCGTGAGAGGACGATGTGCCCGTCCAGAATGCCCCGGACGGTGTCTGCAATGGGCTCGTTGGTGTCGTCTCCCTCCACCAGCACGGTATAGACTCCCGTGATGGAGCCCTGGGTGAAGTTGCCGCTGCGCTCCAGCAGCTTGGGCATCTCGGCGTACATGGAGGGGGTATAGCCGCGGGACACCGGGGGCTCTCCGATGGCCAGACCAATCTCCCGCTGGGCCATGGCGAAGCGGGTGAGGGAGTCCATCATCAGCAGCACATCGTACCCCTGATCCCGGAAGTACTCCGCGATACCGGTTGCCACGGAGGGGCACCGCATTCGGAGCATGGCCGGCTGGTCCGAGGTGGCCACCACCAGGATGGAGCGTTTCATGCCCTCCTCGCCCAGGTCCTTTTGGACGAACTCCAGCACTTCCCGTCCACGCTCGCCCACCAGGGCGATGACGTTGATGTCCGCCTTCACGTTTTTGGCAATCATGCCCATCAGCGTGGACTTGCCCACGCCGGAGCCGGCAAAGATGCC